>CALBNA010000038.1 GCA_937896205.1 uncultured Campylobacter sp.
AAGCCCAGCGCGTCAAACTCGCCTTGGAACTCTCCAAACGCGACACCGGCAGAACACTCTACATCCTCGACGAACCAACCACCGGCCTGCACTTCGCCGACATCGCCCTGCTGCTGGAAGTCATAGGCCGTCTGAAAGGCAAAGGCAACTCGATTGTGATTATCGAGCATAATCTTGACGTGATTAAAACTGCGGATTGGATTGTGGACTTGGGGCCGGAAGGGGGTGATGGCGGGGGGAGGATTATTGCTTGTGGTAGCCCTGAGCAGGTAGCGGAAGTTAAGCGTAGTTATACTGGGAAATATTTAGAAAAAATTATCAATATTCAAGTATAATTTATATTATTTAAATAATTTTTATTTTCTACTTTTATTTCCTTTAATGTCCAATCAAAACCATCAACAAAACCCTCCATAACTTTGGCTCTTAGTAGAATCTCGTGGTATCCGAATCGTTTTTTGAGAACCGGTCTGCTTCCGAATAGTTTATCAACACTTTTTTCTTGCGATGCAGTATTTAATGAGTCTATTAATTTTCCACGATACATAACGTTGAGCAACTCTTGGTTGTTTAATTTTATCGAACCGCTATTTATTCTTGAAAATATATCGTATTTAATATCTTCTGTCGAATCCTTTTTTATGATTACAACTGGGAGTGAAACATTATTAAATTTTCTTTGCATTTCAACCATATCATAGTAATTTTTTTTATTGAATTGCTTTAAAGTTTCTAAGCCATTTAGCACCAAAGTATCCAAATCGCGTAAATTAGTTGGCAACTTTTCAATTTCATTGACAACCAATTTGGATTTCATAAAAGAAAATATAGTGGTAAGTCGCTGTTGCCCATCAATAACCTCGAATGTATCATCGCCATTTTCCGCTAAAAAAATAGTTGGAATCGGTATTGACAGCAATAGAGATTCAATAAACTTAGACATTGTTCTTTTATCCCAAACAAATCTTCTTTGGTAGTCGGGCTGCAAATTTAGCTCGCCTTCAACTATCATTCTAAATAAATCTGAAGTAGACTTATCAACTTTATCAACATAAAGTTTTCGTTTATCATCTTCGTTTAGGTCAACTTCAGACTCTGTTTCCATCTCTAAATCAATGTCAGTTGAATCTATTTTCTCTAATAAATTTACTTCCGAATATCTATTTTTCGTATTATTCATTTCTACTCCATAATCCATATCAGAAACCTTAACAATATTTTCAAATTATCAACTCAACATATTTTTCATAATATCACCGAAAATCTCTTCCTTTTACTCCCACTCTATCGTTGCGGGCGGTTTGCTCGAGATGTCGTAAACTACGCGGTTGATGCCGTCTACTTCGTTTATGATGCGGCGAGAGACGTTTTCTAACAGGTCGTACGGTAGGCGTGAGAAGCTAGCCGTCATGCCGTCGCTAGCATCCACTACGCGCACGCAAACGGCGTTTTCGTAGGTGCGATTGTCGCCCATTACGCCGACTGAATTTACGTTTAAAAGCACGCAAAATGCCTGCCACGTTTTGTTGTACCAACCGCTTGATTTTAGCTCGTCTCGCAGGATCACATCAGCTTTACGTAGTAGCTCAAGGCTTGGCGTATTTACTTCGCCCATTATGCGGATCGCAAGGCCTGGTCCCGGGAATGGATGACGAAACACGAGCTCTCGCGAAAGGCCAAGCTCAAGGCCGAGCTGACGCACCTCGTCTTTAAAGATTTCTCGTAGCGGCTCGATTAGCTCAAAGCTCATCCAATCAGGCAGTCCGCCCACGTTGTGGTGGCTTTTGATCGTCTTTCCGGCGCCTACGACCGAGCTTTCGATGATGTCGGTATAGAGCGTGCCTTGGGCTAAAAATTTGACGTTATCGTGCTTTTTGGCCTCTTTTTCAAAAATTTCGATGAAAGTTTCGCCGATTATCTTGCGTTTTTTCTCTGGATCCGTTATACCAGCGAGCCTTTCTAGGAAAGTTTTACTCGCGTCTATGCTAACTAGCTCGACCCCAAGCTTAGTTCTAAAAGTCGCCTCGACCTGCTCGCGCTCGCCCGTTCTAAGTAGTCCGTTATCGACGAAAACCAGGATCAAATTTTGCGGTATCGCAGCGGCCAAAAGCGCAGCGGTAACGGAGCTATCTACGCCACCGCTAACGGCGCAAAGGACTTTTTTGTTGCCGACCGTTTCTTTGATTTTAGCGATCTGGGTTTTAGCAAAACTGCCCATGTTCCACGTGCTTTCGCACTCGCAGATATATTTGGCGAAATTTTTTAAAATTTGAGTACCAAACTCGCTGTGCTGAACCTCCGGGTGAAACTGCAGAGCGTAAAATTTGCGCTTTTCGTCGCCAAATACGCAATAAGGCGAATTTTCGCTCGTCGCGATCGCCTCAAAGCCATTTGGCAAATTTTTTACGAGGTCGGAGTGGCTCATCCAAACGGTTTGCTTTTCAGGCGTATCGGTAAAAAGCGGATGGGATTTTAGAGCGTTTAGGCTTGCCTTGCCGTACTCTTTGTGAGAAGCCGGAGCGACCTCTGCGCCAAATTTATGCGCCAAAAGCTGCATGCCGTAGCAAATGCCCAAAATCGGTAGCTTTAGCTTAAATACGCCCTCGTCGCAAAAATACGCATCCGGTGCATAAACGCTAGCTGGACCGCCGCTTAGGATTATGCCTTTTGGTTTTTTAGCCTTGATCTCCTCGACCTTAGCGTTAAAAGGCAAAATCTCGGTATAAACGCCTTGCTCGCGCAGGCGTCTAGCGATGAGCTGGGTATACTGCGAGCCAAAATCCAAAACTATTATCGTGTTATTCATGATTGCCCTTTAAAAATATAAATGAAAAATTTCAAACTGTATGTACCAGATCACGACCGATACGATATAGCCGGCAACCACGGTCCAAGCGTATTTCATATGCGCGCCGAATGTATATATGCCCTTTAGTTTACCCATTACGCCAACGCCCGCAGCAGAACCAAAACTTATCATCGAGCCGCCGATACCGGCAGTTAATGTAACTAGTAGCCACTGGCTTAAATTTTCGCCCACATCTGCGCCCATCATAGGATTTGCTTTTAGCACGGCGGACATAACGGGGACGTTATCCACGATAGCAGACAGGAAGCCGACGCCGATATTTACGGTAGTGGCGCCGAATTTATCGTAAAGAGAAACGGCGTAGTTTAAAAATCCAACGAAGTGCAGCGCGCCGACGGCGGCAAGGATACCGAAGAAAAAGAAAAGCGTGTTGTTTTCGATCTTTGACATATAGTGAAAGACATGCATAGGCTCTTCGTTTTTATTAGTTTTTTTGTAGATGTAGGTGTAGATGCTAAGAAGCGAGAAGCCAAACATCATGCCCCACATCGCAGGTAGGTGGAAAAGCTGATGCATCATAACAGCCGAAAATATCGTAAATGCGCCAAGACCGATAACGACTTTGCCGCCTTTTTTGATGCTTACTTTCGGCTCTGTCGCAGGGTCAAAATGCGGACTGCCCGCAGGTACGATGCGCGCTAGTAAGAAAGCCGTAACTAGCCAGCCGATAATAGAAGCAGGAAAAAGTGCGAAAAAGTCGATAAAAGGAGCCTTGCCCGCAGCCCACGCCATTAGCGTCGTGATATCGCCAAACGGACTCCATGCGCCGCCTGCATTTGCGGCTACGACGATGTTGATTGCGCCTGCGACTAGGAAATTCGTGTTGTTCTTATCTATCGTTAAAAGAACGGTAGAAAGGATAAGGGCCGTAGTTAGGTTATCGGCGACGGGGCTAATGAAAAACGCCAAAACGCCCGTTAGCCAAAAGAGTCTTTTGTATGTGTAGCCTTTTGAGACGAGGTTGTATTTTAGCGCGTTAAACACGTCACGCTCGATGAGCGCTTCGATATAGGTCATCGCGACCATTAGGAAAAATACGATCTGCGAAATCTCTAAAATCAGGTGATTTACCTCATTTTGCAACAAATGCACGTCTAGGCCGTTTGCTAGCATATAAAAGCCGATAAGCAGAAACATAAAAGTACCGATAAATATGGCCGGTTTAGCCTTATCGATGTGAAAATTTTCCTCCGTAGCGATGAAAAAATATCCCACGACGAAAATTATGAGGCTCGCGATACCCACCCATGTAGTCGTTAAATTTAAAGCCTCGCCCGCAGCGTCGCCGCTACCGAAGGCTAAAGCAAAAAACAGACTTAAAAGTCCGACGATCTTCATTTACTCTCCTTGATTTATAGTTTATTTATCTTTTCGGTTTTACTGTTTGACGGCTCGGACGGCGCTTCGTAGAACGGATCACCCTTGTGGCCGCAACCTGCTATAAAAATTAACAAAAAAAATGCTAAAATCACCTTATGAAAGACGCTAAGACTATTATTCGACATATTGTTGATAATCCTTTTTATAAAGAGTTAAAAAACCGTAGCGAATGCGGAGAATTTTTACAGCTTTTAAGCCTAAATCATCGCAGGCTCATCGCCTTTTGCTACGAGAAAAACGGTATTTTGTTTTTCGCCCTGTTTCATCCGCTAGGACTTCAGGAATTAAAAAGCGATAGTAGTATAAAAATGTTAAAAGGCTTATTAAAAATCTATTCTAGCGTAAATTTTGACAGCAGGCTCGCTCGCGTGACGGACGTTAAATTTTTTGTGACAAAGCATTTAAAATTTAAAAAAGCGACCGACCCATACGAAAAAAAGCGAATTTTTACTTACACGGAGCCTGCTAAAGGCGAGTTTGTAAATTTAGCCAAAAGCGAGCGGATTTTTGAGGGATTTGAAAAGATCCGCCTTGCTATCAAGCAAAATTTAGCCAAAGAATCAAGCGGGGTGCGATGAATCAAATTTGGTCAAATTTAACCC
>CALBNA010000039.1 GCA_937896205.1 uncultured Campylobacter sp.
CGGCAGCGTCAGATGTGTATAAGAGACAGTGGGAGATAAACGAGTTCTTACATATATTGTCCTTGTAGGAAACACCTTTTTATATCCATATTCTCGCTTTGTTTATGAAAGTATCGTAGGCTTCATATTTGGCAAAAACGTCTTTTTTGTAAATGCTATTTTTTTACTCGTCGCTAAATTTATGACGATGCTTATTTGTTGGAGTTTTGCAGTTTTTATTGCGCCGGTAGGAATTTTGTATCTATATTTTTATCACACGAAAAATAAAACTTTTGACGAGTAAAAATCAACCTGCGCGTAGGCGGCTCGGCAAATTTATAGCCAAAGGCTAAAACCCGAATGCCGTCTCGCCGCTGCCGATTTTTATTACTTTGCCGCTTTGTGTCATCACGCCTAGGCCGTGCTCCATATCCCACGAACAGCTAAATTCAAAGCCTATTTTTGCGGTTCTGCCGCTAAATAAAATATAGATATTTTGTAGCTCCAAAAGCCTGCCAAGCTCGTTCGGCGCGCAGATATTTGGCATAAAATCGCCCCTTGTCTCGCTCGGATAGTCGTAAATTTCTTGCCATTTTGGATAATTTTTGAAAATCTCGGTCAGAATTTTATTTAAAATTTCCTCCTGATTTTGCCTTAAAAAATCAACTGTATTTGAGTGCGTGGGACTTGGTTCGAGTACCTCATCGCCTTTTTTGTTTAGAAACGTGCAACAAAATTTTGCCTCTTGCTCTAAAATTTTACCGAAACGCTCGAGTTCTACCTCAAACCCAAAATCGTTAAATTCATCCTCATCGCACTCTTCTTCTATAAATTCAGGCAAAATTTCGGGATTTGCAAAATAATCTTTAAAAAATTTAGCGATTCGTTCATCTCCGGTAAAGACATAATCCCTGTCCGCTTCGTAGCTTTTGTGCAGATATTTTAGCGCCGCCTCTTTTTGACCGCAGGCAAGACAGCGCTCGCCTCTATAATAGTCCTTCACGTAGGACGGTCTATCTTTTGCTTTATCGCACTTATACATCTCATCGATCCAGCGCAGGACGTTGGTGTAGTCTTTTAACTCTTCGTATTCGCTTATCATGCGGTGCGCGTAGATGTATGTGTCATAGATTTTGTACTTTTCCTCGTCCGCTTCCGCCCATTTTGTTTCTATGAAATCCACGATTTGTGCTTTGATTATCTTTGATTTTTTAAGTAGTGATTTGCTTAAAAATACGTCGATTTCGTCCATTATTTTTTGCGCATTCATTGTTACTCCATTATAAATTTCCTACTGATCTGCCTTACGATCTGAAAATAATCGCCGAATTTTTTCTCTACTTTTTTAAAGTTTTTTATCTTATACATATTTTTTTTGTCGCGGTGACAGAGCATTAAATAGGTCGTAAAGTGTAAAATATCTAAAATTTCGGCCCTTAAATTTTTATCTTCTATCTCGGTTTGCTGGCAGATTTTTAGGATTTTTTTGAAAATTTTCTTATCAAAATAGCAAAAATCATAGAGCAAAATAAAAAACGAGTTATCGTTGTTTCTATCTATTTGCTCTCTTAAGAATGCTATATCATCGGTCGCGTTTGTCATAAAAAGCTGTTTTTATAATCAGTCCAAGCCCTAAAAAAACAACGATGCAGACGAAAATTATCTGGGATATATCAAGCAGCGTCATTTTGCCGTCTTGGCTATCGTTTTGCCGTTTATTTGGTTGTCGCGTTCTTTTAGCTGACCACACGCCGCGCTGATGTCAAGGCCCTTGCTCTGCCTGATAGTGCAGGTCACGCCGTGGTCGCGCAGGTACGTCTGAAATGCCTCCATATCGGCTGTGTTTGGGCGTCCGTATTCGCTACCCTCGTGTGGGTTAAAGTAGATCAAATTTACCTTTGCTTTGATGCCGTGCAGCAGCGAGACGAGCTTTTTGGCGTCCTTTATGCCGTCGTTCATGTCTTTTATGACGAGATACTCAAACATCACTCGCTTGCGCATATCTATCGGAAAGCCCCTCACTGCCTCCATAACGGACTCGATTTTGTAGGCGTTATTTATCGGCATTAACTTACTGCGAAGTTCGTTAGTAACGGCGTGCAAAGATATCGCCAACAGTACGCCCAGATCCATCTCGCCGAGCTTTTTTATCTGGCTGCCTAGTCCGCTCGTACTAACGGTTTGGCGGCGCGGCGCGATAGCTAACCCATCGTTTTCCTTTAAAATTTTTATGGCTTTACTAACGTTTTCTAGGTTGTCTAGAGGCTCGCCCATGCCCATATATACGACGTTTACGCGGCGCTCGTAGGGGATTTTGTTTTCTCTTTTTATCCATAAAATTTGCCCTACGATCTCGCCTGGCGTTAGGTTTCTCGTTAGTCCGCTCTTGCCCGTTAGACAAAACGAACAGCCCATGCGGCAGCCCACCTGCGAGCTAACGCAGATGGTATAACGAGCATGGCGCGCTACCTCGCCGTTTTCGTCGCTGATCTCCTCTTTCATAGGCAGTAGTACGCTTTCTATCCGCAGTCCGTCTCTAAGCTCAAAAAGATATTTGATAGAGCCGTCGGCGCTCTGCTCAAATTTGACGCATTTTAGCGGATCAAGGTAGAACTCCTGCGCCAAATTTATACGCAGATCCTTTGGTAAATTTAGCATTTCATCAAAACTAGTTGCGTTTTTCTTGTATAGCCACTCGAAAATTTGCTTCGCGCGAAACGGCGGCGAGAGCTGTTCTTTTAGCTCGTCTAATGTAAAATCAAGCAAATTTTTCAAATAATTTCCTTTTGTTTTAGGTATTTTTCGAGCTCTTTTTTGGCTTGCTCGTGGTTTTTTATAAAATCGGTATGTGCGTTTTTATCGCAAAAATTCGTCGCTACGAATATGCCGTAAGCCGGGATTTGAAATTTTTGCGCGACTTTAAGAACGGCAAAAAATTCCATATTTTCTAAAAAATATCCGCGATCAAAAAGTTTGTGAGCCAAATTTTGATCGGTCGTGATAAAATTTGATGCTGTCTCTTATACACATCTCCGAGCCCACGAGACCGTACTAGA
>CALBNA010000040.1 GCA_937896205.1 uncultured Campylobacter sp.
GTCGGCAGCGTCAGATGTGTATAAGAGACAGGTCCAAATTCTTCACTTCCGTGTAACAACAAAAAGATCAATATCAGAACGAGCTTTCAACGCATTAAAACATAAACTATTTGCCAAAAAAATAAAAGTTTAATTTTCATAAGAGTATAATCTCGATTATTCTTCAAAAACCGTTGAAAGGAAAGTAATGTCCGTAAAACAAGAAAGACGAGATTTTATCGGTTTGGCGTTCGGGGCGGTGGCCGCAGTCGGCGGCGCGGCGACCCTCGTAGCCGTCAAAAAGACCTGGGATCCGCTTCCTAGCGTAAAGGCGGCGGGATTTACGACCGTAGATCTCAGCCCGATGAAAGAAGGCGAGATGCGCCAAATAGAGTGGCGCAAAAAGCCGATATTTATCCTAAAAAAAGACGCTTCGATGGCGCCTAACGACAAGCGCGACGTCGTGGTAGACGGTGCTAGATATATGGTGGCGATCGGGCTTTGCACGCATCTTGGCTGTATCCCGGAGTGGAAACCGGGCAAGCAACTTTTCGTTTGCGCCTGTCACGGAGGCGAATTTAACGCAGACGGCGTAAATACCTTCGGCCCTCCTCCGCGCCCGCTAGACATACCGCCGTTTAAGATAGACGGTACGAAACTCGTTTTGGGCGAGACCAGCCCCGAATACGAAAAACTAACGGCTCAAGCGTAAGGAGGGAAAAATGCACATCAGAAAATCAACGGGCGTTTTAGACTGGCTGGATCAAAGGATCGCCCTAAACAAACTAATGAAAGTCCTCGTCAGCGAATACTGGATACCGAAAAATATAAATTTCCTCTGGGCGATGGGCGTTATACTCACGACGCTTTTTGCGTTGCTTATTTTTACCGGATTTATGCTAGTTATGTACTATAAACCGGATATAAATTTAGCCTTTGATAGCGTAAATTTTACCATAATGAAAGAGGTCGAGTACGGCTGGTTATGGCGTCACATACATGCGGTTGCGGCTTCGGTCGTATTTTTAATCATCTACATACACACCTTTACGGCGATCTACTACGGCTCTTACAAAAAAGGTCGCGAGATGATTTGGGTCAGCGGCATGTTGCTCTTCATCCTGTTTTCAGCCGAGGCTTTTAGCGGATATATGCTACCTTGGGGTCAGATGAGCTACTGGGCGGCGATG
>CALBNA010000041.1 GCA_937896205.1 uncultured Campylobacter sp.
GAGCAAAAGCGTGCGCTCATAGCCGGCGTAACGAAACTACTGGGCGATACGCTAAAGCGCGACGCGAGCAGAACCGTCGTCGTGATAGAGGAAGTCAGCACCGACGACTACGGCTTTGGCGGCGAAAGCATAACCGAGCTAAGATCAAAACAAGGAAAATAATATGAAAAAAACCATAAGGGCGATTTTTGCGGCTTTAGTCTGCGCGATATTTCTAGCAGGCTGCGGCGAGGACGAGACGGCAAAGGCTCCCGCAAAGATAGAGGGCTACAAAACGGGCGAGGAGATCGCTCTAAAGAGTGTGTTTGGCAAAGACCTCACGCTAAAGCGCGTCGAGGGCGGCTTTGTCATCAAGGGCGACGAGGATAAAATTTTGATGTTTGATATATTCGGCACGTTTTGTCCGCCGTGTCAAAAAGAAGCGCCCGATCTCACCAAATTTCAGATCGACAACCTAAACGACTTTACGATAGTCGCTCTCACGCACTTTGAAAACGTCACGAACGAGTACGTAGTGGAAAATTTCGCGCAAAAGTACAACGCCTTTTACTTTATCTCAAACGATATAAAGACAAACGACAAGCTTTCGGCGCAAATTTTAGAGGATATAAAATACGAGCGGCTTGAGAGTGTGCCGATAAAAATGGTGCTAAAAGGCGGCGTATATCAGGAGCTAACCGACGTAGATAGCGGAAAACCGGGCGTGAAATACTACCTAGGCGGCATCCGTTTAGACGCGATGACGAAAGATTACGAGAGAATAAAAAATGCCCGCTAAAACCGCCACCGAGCGGGAGCGAGACGTCGCCCTTAAGGAAAAACCCGAATTTCCGCGCAAATTTAAGGTTATTTTGTTAAACGACGACGTTACGAGCATGGATTTCGTGGTTAGCGTGCTGGTAGAGATTTTTAACCGCGATATGCAAAGCGCGGTAGCCGTGATGCTAAAAATACACAACGAAGGTAGCGGGGTGGCGGGCGTCTACACAAAAGAGATCGCCCAGACTAAGCAAGGAGAGACGCTAAAAGCCGCAGCCACCGCAGGCTATCCGCTAAAAGCCGTCATCGAGGAAGAGTAGCCCGCAAAAACGGGCGCGCAAAAGGCGCAAAGAGGAGGAAATAATGTTTGACTCGGATTTAAGCTATCTTTTAGAAAAGGCCGGGCAGTTTGCCTACTCGAATTTTCACGAGTATCTAACCAGCGAGCACGTGCTTTTCGTGCTAGTAAATTTAAACGAAGAGACTAGAGATATCCTAGCTGACGCGGGTCTAACCGACGTCGAGGGACTAAAAAACGATCTAAAAAACTATCTACTGCAAACCAACGAGCAGGTGCCGCACCACAAACAGCCGCGCATGACGGTGCTTTTGGAGCAAATTTTTAAAGAGCTAAACGCTGAGCTAAAAGATAAAAACGTCGGTACCAGGGATTTGCTCTTTAAA
>CALBNA010000042.1 GCA_937896205.1 uncultured Campylobacter sp.
GGTGATCGGCAAGGACAAAGTTGGCATTGTAGCGGGCGTTTCGGCCAAGCTCGCGCAGCTTGGGCTAAACATAGACGACATCAGCCAGACGGTTTTGGATGAGTTTTTTACGATGATGGCGGTGGTTTCCAGCGACGAAAAGCAGGACTTCACGGCTCTACGCGAGGAGCTAAATGAGCTAGGCGAAAAGCTAAAAGTTAAAATCAACATCCAAAGCTCGGCGATCTTTGACGCCATGCACAACATCTAAGGCGCACAAATGGACATCAAAAACGTAACCGAAACGATCGCGATGATCGAGGAGCAAAATTTCGACATTCGCACGATCACGATGGGCATCAGCCTGCTTGACTGCATCGATCCGGGTATCGACAAAGCCGCGGAGAAAATTTACGCAAAGATCACAGACAAAGCGCGCGATCTGGTAAAGGTCGGCAATGAAATTTCAGCAGAGCTTGGCATCCCGATCGTAAATAAGCGCGTCTGCGTAACGCCTATCGCCATCATCGGCGCGGCGACGGATGCCGCAGACTACGTGCCGCTTGCTAGAGCGATGGACGAGGCGGCGCAAAAGGTCGGTATCGACTTTATCGGCGGCTTTTCGGCGCTCGTGCAAAAGGGCTACGCAAAGGGCGATAAAATTTTAATCGACTCCATCCCCGCCGCGCTCGCCGCGACGCAGAAGGTCTGCTCGTCGGTAAATATCGGCTCGACCAAGACGGGCATAAATATGAGTGCGGTCGCCGATATGGGGCGCGTGATAAAAGAAACCGCGCGGCTTTCGGATCTAGGTGCGGCAAAGCTGGTCGTATTTGCCAACGCCGTCGAGGATAATCCCTTTATGGCGGGCGCATTTCACGGCGTGGGCGAGGCCGATGTCGTCATAAATGTGGGCGTATCAGGCCCGGGCGTCGTTAAGCGCGCGCTTGAGAAGGTGCGTGGAGCGAGCTTTGACGTGGTAGCAGAGACCGTGAAAAAGACGGCGTTTAAGATCACGCGCATCGGACAGCTCGTCGGTCAAATGGCATCCGAGCGCCTGGGCGTGAAATTTGGCATAGTCGATCTCTCGCTAGCTCCGACTCCGGCGGTGGGCGACTCGGTCGCGCGCGTGCTTGAGGAGATGGGCTTAGAGCGCGTCGGCACGCACGGCACGACCGCGGCTTTGGCGCTACTAAACGACGCGGTCAAAAAGGGCGGCGTTATGGCGTGCAACCAAGTAGGCGGGCTTAGCGGCGCGTTTATCCCCGTCTCCGAAGACGAGGGCATGATCGCTGCGGTGCGCGCGGGCTCGTTAAGCTTAGAAAAGCTCGAAGCGATGACCGCAATCTGCTCGGTGGGGCTCGATATGATCGCGATCCCCGAAGATACGCCCGAGCAGACGATCGCCGCGATCATAGCCGACGAGGCCGCGATCGGCGTGATAAATCAAAAAACGACCGCCGTGCGCATAATCCCAAAAGGCAAAGAGGGCGACACGCTGGAGTTTGGCGGGCTTCTGGGCAGCGCGCCCGTGATGAGCGTAAATAAAAACTCATCCGCCGATTTCATCGCCCGCGGCGGCCAGATCCCCGCGCCTATTCATAGTTTTAAAAACTAAATTTAACCCGCTTAAGGAGGAAAGATGAGAGCGTTTGCGTTATTTGCGGCAGTTTTGCTTTTTAGCGGCTGCTCCATAATCTCGGCATTTTATAGCAAGGAGAAAAAATTCGAGCTGGCGGGCTTGGGGCAAGACGGGGTCTATAGAACCTCGGACGACAGCGCAGACACGCTAATAAAAATAACGTCCGCCCGCACAAAAGAGGGCGAGCCGTATCGTATAATCCACACGCTGGAAATTCCTAAAAATTCTACCCAAACGGATTTTGATAGCAACGATAAAGAGGTGTTTAAAATAGACTGCTCAAAGAATTATTGCGAGCCTAAATACGACGAGGAGCCGAAAAGAATTGCCATTTCTTGGCCTGCGCCGAATGGAGGCGGCGTTTTTGACGGCGTCATATATCTAAAAAATTTACGGCTCGTAAAGGCGTACTAAATTTGCGGATTTAAAAGCGCGCAAAATTTATAAAATTTAACGAGTAAAATTCTAAGTCGCCGCGATGGAATTTTTGAGCTTTAAATTCTGTGCTACGGACGTGGAATTTTGAGTTAGAATTTCAGCTTGAAATTTTACGATGCGTTGTCTCTACGACGAGCTAAATTTTAAAATTTCGCCGTAAGACGAGGCGTTAAAATTTTATCGCCGCTCACGGCAGACAGCGGCGGGTCTTTTGAAATTTTAAATTTTAAAGCGCGTTCGAGCAGATCCATAAATTTCAAAAAAGCTCTGTTTCGCAGCGAAAGCAGCGCAAACTGCGTCAGGCGCGGCAAAAACAGATCGCCGTGCGCGATCTGTACCGCTTCGCCTCCCTTGCAGATAAATTTCACGGGCTGCGCGGCGTTTGGATAAACTTTTGCGCGGGGGAAAATTTCGCGCAGATTAAAATCGTGGTTGCCCTCGAAGTAAAAAATTTCGCATTTTCGCGACAACTCGTTTATTAGCGCGATCTCCTCTTCGTAGAAGCGCTGCACGTAGGTCGTGTTTGCTAAAAAATCAAACATATCCCCC
>CALBNA010000043.1 GCA_937896205.1 uncultured Campylobacter sp.
GCCAAGAAGCATTAAATTTATACTTTAATATTTTTACTTAATTTTTAGGATTTTGGCGTTATATTAAATTTGAGTGAAATTATTTTATGTTGGTTTGATTTGCAGGCTAACATTTAGCTTGCAAACACCAGCAAATACTAACGTTAGTTTTATTAAATTTGGCGCTATATTCGGGATTTAAAACGTATTTTGCAAGCAAATAAAAATAAAAATCGACTAACAAAAAGTCTAATCAAAAGGGTAAATAAATTTAGTGATAGTTTTTGTAGAATCATATGGCAAACAGAACAAATTTACCGCCCAAATAGATATTTGGCTCGCAATGTATTTTACGAGCCAAAGTTAAATTTGAGTGTTTAAACCAGCTGTGCACCTTGTCCTTTTACGACCTCGCCGATAATGTAGCCGTCAGTGTTTGCTAGCGCAAAGTCCGCATTTTCTTTCGAAGCTACGACGATCATGCCAACGCCCATATTAAACGTTCTCATCATCTCGGCAGGCTCGACCTTTTGCGCGATGATTTTAAAGATCTCAGGCGTGCGGATCGCGGCATGCTCGATCTTCGCACCCAGCCCCTCCGGAAATACTCGCGGCAGGTTTTCTACTATGCCGCCACCCGTGATGTGCGCGAGCGCGTGGATCTTGTCTTTTAAATTTAAAAAGTCGCCGACGTAAATCCTAGTTGGCCCTAAAAGCACGTCGATGAGCGCGCGACCGTCTACTTTATCGTCAAATTTTAACCCCAGCTCGGCGATCACTTTGCGAGCAAGCGAGAAGCCGTTTGAGTGCAGGCCGCTGCTAGGAAGCGCGATGAGCACGTCGCCCTCGCGGACAAATTTAGAGCGGTCGATCTCGTCCTCCTCGGCGATACCCACGGCAAAGCCCGCGAGGTCGAAGTCGCCCTTTTCATACATCGAAGGCATCTCCGCCGTCTCGCCGCCGATTAGCGCGCAGCGGGCGAGTTTGCAGCCCTCGGCGATACTTTTTACTACCTCTTTGGCGTCCGCGATCTCAAGCTTTGCCGTCGCGTAGTAGTCGAGGAAAAACAGCGGCTCGGCGAAGTTGCAGATGAGGTCGTTTACGCACATCGCGACGAGGTCCTGGCCGACACCGTCAAATTTGCGCGCATCGATCGCGAGTCGTAGTTTTGTGCCCACGCCGTCGGTAGCGCCTAGGATCGCGGGATTTTTGTAGCCTGCAGGCAGCCTCACCGCGCCAGAAAACGAGCCGATACCGCCCAAAACGTGCGGAGTTTGCGTCGCTTTGACGAACGGTTTTATCGCGTTTACGAAGTCATTTCCCGCGTCTATATCGACGCCCGCGTCTTTGTAGCTTATCATTTGTGCCCTTTATTGAAATTTGGTTAATTTTAGCCAAAAATTGCTAAAATCGGAGTAAAAAATCGGAGGCAAAATGCCGCAATTTAAACACGCAATCGTCATCACAGGCAGCATCGGCAGCGGCAAGAGCGCGGTTTGCGAGATACTGCGCGAGCGAGGATTTGAGATCATCGACGCCGATAAAATTTCACATGACGTTTTAGATCGCCGCGCTGCGCAGGTGGCTGAAATTTTCGGCGCGCAATATATCGTGCAAAAAGATGTGCAGGCTAAAAATTCTGCCTCGCATGCGGAATTTGACGCCAGCAGAGATGAGGAAAATTTGACCGATTCTTGCGCTTTTGTGGACCGAAAAAAACTAGGTAAGCTGGTGTTTAAAGACCCTGCGGAACTTGCAAAGCTCGAAGCGCTACTACATCCAAAGATAACGGCTGAAATTTTATCGCAGGCGCAGGCTTTGGAGGCGAAAGGAAGGCTTTACTTCGTCGATATTCCGCTGTTTTTTGAGGGCAAGAGGTATGAGTTTTTTGATAAAGTAGCGGTCGTTTATGCGCCTAAAGATACGCTGATCGCGCGCGTGATGAAGCGAAACGGGCTCGATCATGCTACCGCAAAGCACCGCGTGGAACTACAAATAGATATCGAGCAAAAGTGCGCTATGGCGGATTTTGTTATAGATAATAGCGGTGATTTGCAAAATTTAAGAGATGAAACCGGATCTTTTTTGGAAAAAATCAGCTTAAAATTGCATATATAAGACTTTAAAAATAGCTTACCTTGCTATGGCACGGTATTTTATGCTATTTGAACACTGCTTTAGTCGCTTGACAACGGCAGTTTGGCGTCATATCTAGCCCTGCTGCTACTTGTGACGCAAACTATTTTAGTTTATTTGCACTCTTTGCTTTCAAGTTTTACCCGAATAAGCTCTTTGTTCTTTATATAATAAACAAAATCGACGCCGTCGGCTATATCGCGCACGGCCTTTAACCGCGTATCTTCGCAAAATTCTTTTTTGAGTTCCTTTGTTTGCTCGTCTTTTAGCTCGGCTATATCTTTATCATTTAGCGCGTTTTCATCCATTTCTAGCCCTTTTCCAAGTGCATATTGATAAATGATGCGACGATTTTCGCAGACGATTTTCTCTAGCGTATTTATCTCGTCGAGTTTGCTTGGAAGGCTTGAATTTAGTCTTGCCAGCATCTCTTTTACGTTTGACGCTTCGCATAGATTTTCTTTCATTTGTTCTTTTGTGTATTCTACTTTACTGCCTATAAAAACTTCTACGCCGATCCAGATCGCGACGGCGATGCCTAAGAT
>CALBNA010000044.1 GCA_937896205.1 uncultured Campylobacter sp.
GTCGGCAGCGTCAGATGTGTATAAGAGACAGCATACGAGGAAAAACTGGAAAATATCGCAAGCTGCGTGCCAAATATCACCGACGACGACGTGCCGTTTGGCAAGGACGAGGACGATAACGTCTGCGTAAAAACGGTGCTTGAGCCGACAAAATTTGACTTTACACCGAAAGAACACTGGGAGCTTGGCGAGAACTTAGGCTGGCTTGATTTCGAGCGCGGAGTTAAGCTCTCTGGCTCGCGCTTTTGCGTGTTAAAGGGCATGGGTGCGCGCCTATCAAGAGCTCTCGTAAACTACATGATCGACTTTAACAACGCGCGTGGCTTTGAGCTGGTTAATGTGCCGTTTTTGGTTAGCTCAAATACGCTCTACGGTACCGGACAACTGCCTAAATTTGAAGAAGATCTATATAAAGCTCAGGGCGAGGATCTATATCTGATACCTACTAGCGAGGTGCCGGTGACCA
This sequence comes from uncultured Campylobacter sp., assembly GCA_937896205.1. Taxonomy (GTDB): domain Bacteria; phylum Campylobacterota; class Campylobacteria; order Campylobacterales; family Campylobacteraceae; genus Campylobacter_A. The sequence continues at coordinate 467 of CALBNA010000044.1, forward strand.
ATCTTTACAACGACGAAATTTTGCCCGTAGAGAACCTACCGATAAAGATGACTTGCTACTCGGCGTGCTTTCGTAAAGAAGCAGGCTCAGCAGGACGCGACACGCGCGGCATGATCCGCCAACATCAGTTTGAAAAGGTCGAGCTCGTAGCTATCACGACTCCAGAGCAAAGCGCGCAGATGCTTGACGAGATGGTCGCGTGCGCTAGCGATTTGCTAACGAGCCTTGGATTGCCGCACCGCCACATGTTGCTTTGCAGCGGAGATCTGGGCTTTAGCGCGGCAAAGACGATAGACCTCGAGGTCTGGCTACCCGGACAAAACAAATACCGCGAGATAAGCTCGGTATCAAACACGCGCGATTTCCAAGCTCGAAGAGCCAAAATCCGCTACAAAGACGGCAAGAAAAACGCTCTGGTAAACACTCTAAACGGCTCGAGCCTAGCCGTAGGCAGGACGCTCATAGCGATAATGGAAAACTACCAAAAAGCAGACGGCAGCATCGAGATCCCGGAAGTTCTTAAAAGGTACATGTAGTGGCGCAAAACAACGATGAAAACGTAGTAATCCTCGAAGAGGCCGAAACCCAGCTAAGCGACAAAGAGCCCCGACCGGAAGAACAAGAAGGTGGCGAAAGCGACGAGCTGGTTTCGCTCGACGAGCTAGAACCAGTAGTCCCCGAACAAACCGCAGACGCGCAAGATGACGCCAAAAAAAGCAAGAAAAAGCTTTTTATCATCGGAGGATCGGCGGGCGCGCTCGTCATCATCTTGGCCGTATTTTTGTTTTTCGTTTTTAGAGGCGAGAAAAAGCCGCCGATAGACGAAAAACAGATCGTAAAAGATATCGAGGAGCACTACGAGTCGCAAAAATTCGGCAGCTCGAAGATCGACGACATGATCGCTAAGGCAAATTTACTCTACGAAAAGGGCAATAAATTTGAGGCGCTGAAAATCTACGAAAACATCGCAGTTTACAACCAAAGCCTCTCAAACTATAATCTCGGCGTTTCACAGATGAGGCAGGGCAAATTTGAAGACGCGCTAAAAAGCTTTAAAAAAGCTATCGACAATAACGAAAACGTCGCCGTTAGCGCCATAAACGCCGCAGTTAGCTCACTGGAGCTAAAAAACGAGCAAAATTTTAACTACTACATAAATCTCGCAAGCTCGTTTTTATATAAAGAAGCAGACTCTCCGCTATACAACTACTACTACGCACTCATAAACTACTATAAAGGCCAATACGTCGAGGCTCTAGCGGCCCTCTCGCACACTGAAAACGGCTACTACAAAGACCGCTACGACTACCTCGCGGCTAAAATTTTAAGCTTTATCGGCGACGACGCCGAAGCGATAAAAAAGCTCGAAGCCCAAAAAGAATTTGACGCAGATCTAGCTCTGGGTATGCTTTACGCAAGACTCGGGCAATACGAAAAGGCCAGAAATAGGCTAAATTTAGCACTCAACAAAGGCGGCGACTCAAATAAAATAAACTCGATGATAGCCATCATCAACCTAAAAGACGGCAATTTTGAAGCTGCGACCAATGAAATAAAAGCTGTTTTTCACGAAGATCCGTTATTTTTAAATGCAAATTTCCCGATCAAAACGATACTAAAACCGGAGCTTTTTGACGTAAATTTAGCTCAGGCGCACTTTAGAAACGACCTATTTTTTGACAAAACCAAACGCTACGAGACGCTATTTTACTTCGCGCCTTATAAGGTTTTTGACCCTACCCAAACGATAAACTATATAAGAAAGGGCGGAGTGAGCCTATTTTTAGACGACGCAAGCGCTGCGGGCAACTACCTAAACGCTAGCGGCGCGCTCTCAAAGGTAAATTTAGAGCTCTCATCAGCCATCGCAAACGCCCTAAACTACAAGCTAAAGCAGGCCAACGCGCAGTTTGCCTCGCTCATCTCGCTATATCCCGAGCACTCGGTTTTACACTACGACCTAGCGCTTAGCTACGCGCAGCTGGGCAACTTTAGCATGGCGGCAAAGCACTTTATTATGAGCTATCACCTAGACCCTACAAATCATCTAGCTGGCGTGCTAGGCGCTATCGCAAACGATATAAACGCCGTGGATAACACCAAACTACTACAAGAAATTTCAGAAAATCTCGACCACGACGCAAGCTCAAAAGACGCACCAGTAAGCCAAGCTCTAATGGCGCTCATAGCAAATAATAGCGGCGCTCTCATGCGCTGGCTAGAGCAAGAAAAAGAAGAGAGCGCGCTAAATTTGGCCTTTGACGCGATAATCGCAAAGATGACCGACAAGGGCGGGGAGTTTGCTAAAAAAACGCAAATTTTAAAAGCTAAGTTGCCTGAAGATATCATGGCGAATATCCTTGATTTTATCGCAAACTACAAGGATGAAGGCATCAAAAAATACGTCGAGCAGATACAAATTTACTTCCACGACAAGCGGCTAAACGACGCTGCGTTTTACCACGGCGCAAACATCATCAAAGAGCAATACATCAAGCTTTTGCAAATCTCTGGCCTACTAAACTATGAACGCGAGAAGATAAAGGCACTGCTAAAACAAGGCGCCAATAACGCCGACTTGCTCCAGACGCTAGCCTACATCGATATTTTCACGAATGATTTTGAAGAGAGCTATCAGATCTACAACCGCATAATCGACGAGTTTAAGATAAACGATGCTGGCACGCTGTTTCTAGCCGCCGTGGCTGCGATCGGCTCAAATCACCCGCAAAACGCTACCGCACTTTTGGAGCTATCCAAGCTCACCGATCCAAACGCAATGGAGAGCCGCGTGGCGCTCGGACACCTATATCAAGAGATCGATAATATCGAGGCTGCGACGATACAATACGGGCTGATAAAAGATCCGAATTTTAAAAGCAAATTTGTTGATTTTACGATTGATTACGAGAAGCTGAAAAAGTAGTTTTATGTGGGCGATATGGCGATAAATTCGTCGCAAAGTCGCCCAAATAATTTTTATGGATTAATAGTGCCCAAGCGAAGCGGTTTTGTCAAATTTGACGAGAAGCAAAAATAACTCGCCTCGTCAAATTTTAATGGCTTGCTCCACTTTGAGCTACGACTAGTGGTTTTTAAAAACCGCAAATTTAAGCACGGCACTAAGCCGCGCCTAAAGCCAAATTTTACTTATCCTCAAGCACCTTTTCGCGCCATTTTGAGCTTGATTTTTTATCCATCGCCATATCTTTAGACATCTCGGCAGCGGCCTCGAAGTTTTTCTGCACACCCTCGCTACTGTTTTTGTATTTCACAGCGTTCGTGCCCTTTATGCCTAGGCTCTGCGCCTCGCTAGCCGCATCGATATTCGCTCCCAAAAATATAAACTCCCAGTCGTATTTTTCCTGCTTGTCGCTTATCATCTTTTTGATCTGCGCCTTTGAGTACTCCTTGCTCGAGTTTTCCTGCCCGTCGGTGATGATGACGAAAAGCACGGCTCTGTTTTTAGCGTAGATATCCTCGACTTTTGAGATTTTATTTATCGTATCACCGACCGCGTCTAGTAGCGCGGTGTTGCCGCTAGCGACATAGTCCTTACTCGTTAGCTTCTCGACCTTTTTGATATCGGCTCTATCGTGCAATGTCTTAAAATTCGTATCAAAGAGCACCGTAGTTACCTTTGCGTCCACGCCCGCTTCTTTTTGCTTATCTATCATCGAGTTAAAGCCGCCGATAGTATCGCTCTCAAGCCCGCTCATAGAGCCTGATTTATCCAGGATGAGCACCATCTCAAGCCTGTCTCTTATACACATCTCCGAGCCCACGAGACCGTACTAGATATCGTATG
>CALBNA010000045.1 GCA_937896205.1 uncultured Campylobacter sp.
ACAGCCTTTGACTTAAAATTTAAGGGCCTTTAAAAGCCGTTTAATCTATCGGCGCAGCTCTCGTCGCCGATAGAAAATATTGATTATTCGCCCAAATTTGAGCGCACTTGAGATAAATAATCTACCCCGCCTATGAGGCATATCATGTTCTCCACGTCAAACATGGCTAGCTGATTTTTCCCGATAGATATATCCATGAAATGCACGGCTAGCTTGATGCTTACTTCCATCTCTTTACCGCTTTCAAAGCTTCCCGGGTCTATCTCGGTAATATCTCCCGTTACGGCCATAGAAAAAGGCTCGGGAGCGCCTTTGCCCGCTTGAAATACGCTAGCCTTGAACAAAAAAGGGATTCTGTTGTTCCAAGTATTTAACCCGTATCCCAGATAGATATTTTTATCGAGCACGCTTAGCTTAAACTCCATTTCCACCGGTTTTATCGTCCCGCTTGCAAAATTGCCGCCGAGCGCGCCTTTAGCTTCGATCGTCTCTTGCTCTATCTTTGGTATCGTGAGCGATTTAACTACGCCCAAATATCCTTGACCGTTTATAAAAGCGTTGGCCTCCTGAACCACCTGAGGTATCTGTCTTTTTACCATTTTTTATCTCCTTTAACTTCTCGCTTGAGCAAAGCCCAAGCTGCGAGCGGAAGCGCAAGCGCTCCCTGCACCCACCTAAAGTCCCTACTGCGTAGGGTACCCTATAAATTTACTTCGCAGACTGGTAAAGCCTGTCTTTTGCACGGACTCAAATTTAAGCTTTTACGCTCAAATTTGACCGCTCTCTCGTCCAGCGAGTCAAATTTGACGACTAAAAGACTCATTCGCACAACTTGGCCCACAAAGCAACCGCTCAAATTTAGCGTATATCTCGTTTTGTACGCTAAATTTACTATCCGCCGAACCTTTAAATTCGGCGTTTTAAAAACAGCCGCTTCGCCGCGAATTTTATAAAATCTAGCTCCCGTAAATCTCGTCCATTTGCGGGTGCATTAGGCGTAAATCCTCGTCAAATTTACGCGCCGTTTTTACTTTTTCGCCACGTTCACATCAGCAGAGTGCTTTTGCAAGTACTGTATCACCAGCCACTCGTCGTCTTTGCCGATCGCCGTTCGCGCGATCATCGATTTTAGCAGGTTAGGCCACTGATTTGCCTTGTAGTGCGTGGTTTGATGTAGCGAATGACACACTCCGCAGCTCTCTTTGTATAGCTCGCCGCCCTTAGCAAAAAGTCCGTTTAGATCGCTCGTAAAGCCGTCTTTTTGCGCATAGACCACGGTCTCGACCTCGTCCCATTTGCCGTTAGCGCCCTTTTTTACGACCTTGATCTCAGGCGTCGCGGTTTTGGCAAACGCCACGGCGATGACGCGCTCGGAGTCGCTAAAGTAAACGACGTTGCTAACGGCCGGATTTTGGTAGCCTTTAACGGAGATTTTCACGCGGTCGCCCTGCGTGGCTAAAATTTTAACGCCGTTCGTCGGCAAGAGCCTGCCTATGCTTTTTTGCGACGTCGCATCGGCGTAAACGTCTTTTACCGATGGGCTATACACCTCGCCCACTGCAAAGAGCGAACAGGCTAGCAAGCTTGATAGTAGGATTTTTTTCATTTCTCTCCCTTAAATTTAAAATGTAAAAAGATTATATAAGAAAAGTATGATGCTGTCTCTTATACACATCTGACGCTGCC
>CALBNA010000046.1 GCA_937896205.1 uncultured Campylobacter sp.
TCCTAAAAATTAAATATTATATTAAATAAAAATATTAAAGTGTAAATTTAATGCTTCTTAGCTAAAATTTGGAAAATTTTCAATACGAAGGACGGGCGATGAGTATAAATTTAGATAGACTTAAGGCGCTTTTTAGCGAGATAAATGCGATCAACGACGAGAGTTTCGGCGCCGGGATGAGCCGCCTAGCCTACACGCGCGAGGATAAAGTCGCCAGAGAGCTATTTATCGCGCGCTGTAAGGAAGCGGGCCTAAAAGTGCGCATAGACGCCATCGGAAACATCTTTGCTAGGCGCGAGGGTACAGAGCCGGAACTACCGGCAGTAGCATTTGGATCGCATCTAGACACCGTGATAAACGGCGGCGAATTTGACGGCATCCTAGGCGTCCTGGGCGGGCTAGAGCTGATTAGAGCACTAAACGACGAGGGCGTGCAGACGCGAAGGTCGCTCGAGCTGATCGTCTTTGAGTGCGAGGAGTCGAGTCGATTTAATATCGCGACGCTTGGTAGCAAGGTAATGTGCGGCAAGCTTGGTTTTGAAAAACTTAAAGAGGTGCGCGACTTTCAGGGGCGCGCTATCGGCGAGATTTTTTCTGAGTTTGGCGTCGATCTAGCTAGCATCGAAAAGGCCAAAAATTTGACGCCGAACTATGAGAGCTTTTTTGAGCTGCACATCGAGCAAGGACCGCTACTAGATAACGAAAATATCCAAATCGGCGTGGTGAGCGCCATCGCCGCGCCGCATAGATTTAGCGTGCGCGTGCAGGGTCAGGCTCAGCACTCCGGCACAACCGCGATGAAGTACCGCTGCGACGCGCTTTGCGCAGCGGCGCAGATAGTGCTAGCAGTCGAGAGCGTCGCGCGCAAAAACGCAGCAAACGGCGTGGTGGCAACCGCGGGCAACTGCACGGTAAAGCCGGGCGTCATGAACGTCGTGCCCGGCGAAACAACGCTACTAATCGACCTGCGCGGCATTGATATAGTCACACGAGAGGCGGCATACGAGCAGATCCTAGGCGAAATCTCGCACATCGAGGCTCAGCGCGGCGTCAAATGCGAGATCAAGCAACTAGCCTTCGATGAGCCATGCGCGCTAGATAGCCGCCTCATCAAACTCATCGCCCAAAAAGCCGAGCAGCTCGGGCTTAGCTTTGAAATCATGCCAAGCGGCGCGGGGCACGACGCGATGCATATGAGCGCGATCTGTCCGACGGCGATGATCTTCATCCCGTCCAAAGATGGAATTAGTCACAATCCGGCGGAATTTTCCAGCTGGAGTGATATCGCTAACGGCGTAAATTTACTAAAAAGCGTGGTTTTAGAAGCTGCGGAAAGGGTTTAAATCGGCTCAAATTTGATGCCGCAAAAGTTGGTCGGTAGACCAAATTTGAAGTATAAATAAGCGCGGGAAATTTCTATCCCGCTAGTTAAAAGCAAATTTTACGGCAAAATCAACTGCCGTAAAATTTGATCGCCGATTAAGACTTTCTTATATACTCGCTTGGATCGTACTCTTTGCCTTCGTCGTGGTCTTTTAGGAGTTTAACGACGACTGGACTTAGCGCGATGATGGCGATCAGGTTTGGAAGCACCATGAGGCCGTTAAACATATCTGCTAGCTCCCAGACGAAATTTATCTTAAGCAAACTGCCTAAAAATATAAACCCGACGACTAAAATTTGCAAGACGCGCACGAATTTAGCGCCGAAAAGATAGCGAACGTTTATCTCGGCGAAGTAGTACCAGCCCAAAATCGTCGTAAACGCAAAGAAAAATAAGCAAACCGCCACAAAGCTATATCCGCCCGTATGCCCCAAAACATGCGAGGAAAAGGCCTCCTGAACGAGCGCGATACCCGTTAGCACGGCTTTGCCGTTTTCAAAACGTATCACGTCCGCGCTTAGCACTACAAAAACCGTGATATTTAGCACGATAAAGGTATCTACAAACACGCTCATGATGCCTAGCACCGCCTGATCTACGGGGTGCTTGACGTTAGCCGCGGCGTGCGCGTGAGGGGTCGAGCCCATGCCGGCTTCGTTTGAAAACAGCCCGCGCGCGATACCGTATCTCATTGCCGTAGCTATCGTAGCCCCTGTTGCGCCGCCCCAGGCTGCTGAAGGGTTAAACGCTGCTTCAAAGATGAGCGCTACGACGCTTGGGATTTTTTCGATATTAAATCCGATAATGACTAGTCCGACCGCGACATAGAGGATCGCCATTAGCGGCACGATCTTTTCTGCTACGCGCGCGATGGCCTTGACGCCGCCGATAAAGATCATGGCGCAAATCGCCGCTAAAAACAGCCCGCTAGCCCAGTTTGGGATACCAAATGCCCCTTTAAAGCCGTCTGAGATGGAGTTGGCTTGAACCATATTTCCCATAAATCCCAGCGCCAAAATGATCGCCAGCGCAAAAAATGCCGCTAGGGCTTTGGCGTAGCGGCTCTTTAGTCCGCGGCTGATATAAAACGCAGGCCCGCCGATCACGTGTCCGCTGTCATCCCTGGTGCGGTAAATTTGCGCGAGGCAGATCTCTGCGAAATTCGTCGCCATGCCCAAAAACGCCGCGCACCACATCCAAAATATCGCGCCCGTCCCGCCCATTATAAGCGCGGTTGTGGCACCCACGAGGTTGCCCGTGCCCACCTGCGCCGCGACGGCCGTAGCGACTGCCTGAAACGAACTCATGCCCGATTTTCCCGCCGCTTCGCCGTGCAATGAGAAGTTACCGAAAAGCCTATTAAGCCCCATTTTAAATTTAAAAATCTGCACGAAACGAAGCCTAATCGTAAAGTAAAGCCCCGTACCGCAAAGTAGCGCGATGAGGAAATATGGCCCCCAAAGGAATGAATTTATAGAGCTTACGAGGTCGGTGAGCATGGATTTGCCTTTATTTTTTAAAATTTTTCAAGTATATTTAAAAAAATATAAAATTTTCTTTATTCGAAAGAAAATCTTATGGTTGCATTTTTGCACTAAATATGCTATAATCGAGTAAAAATAAATATAAAATTAAATTATTTGGAGGTAAGGTAGAAAATGGCAAAAGCTAAATTTGAGAGAAGTAAACCACACGTAAACATTGGAACGA
>CALBNA010000047.1 GCA_937896205.1 uncultured Campylobacter sp.
ACTTAAAAGTGCCCGAATAATCGTATTTTTATTAATATTTAAAGAAGTTTGGGTATAATCCTCGTTTTCTACAAAAAGAAGGAATCCCGAATGAGTACCGCAAAAAAAGAGGCATTGTCGCTCATAGAAGAGCTTTTCAAAGAAAATGCCAAAGGCTATATCACTTACGAAAAACTTGTTAAATTTCTAGACAAAGCGCCGACGGCAGCGATAGCAAAAAAACTAGAATCGCTGGCAAAAGAAAATAAAGTCCAGCTCATAACCTCGGCTGAAATCGCAAAAATGCGCAACATCGAAGATGCTAAAAAGCGCCGCGAGGAGCTAGCAAAACTAGCCGACGACAATCTGGAAGAAGAATTTGACCTCGCCAGCGAAACCGATCTGCTCGAGTGGTCGCGCTCGGATAGCCCTGTGCGTATGTACCTACGCGAAATGGGTCAAATCGCGCTACTAACCAAAGAGGAAGAAGTAGAAATCAGCAAAAAAATCGAGCTTGGCGAAGATATCATCATCGACGCGTTTTGCTCGGTACCATACCTTATCGATTTTATTCTTGACTATAAAGAGCCGCTCATTAACCGCGAACGCCGCGTAAAAGAGCTTTTTAGAAGCTTTGACGACGAAGGTGAGGAAGGTAGCGAAGAGGTCGAAGAAGAGGAAGAAAACGAAGAAGTCGAGGATGATGTCGAGGAAGGCGAAGAGAAAGAAGCCAAGCCAAAAAAACACAATAAAAAAGACGACAAACGAGCCGAAAAAGTAATCGAGAGTTTTAAAGCGCTCGAAAAGGCCAAAAAAGAGTGGCTAAAAACTGCAAATAAACAAAACGAAATAGAGACTGAGGATGAGTTTTTAGCAAAGATAACGCTTGCGTTTAAAAAGAAAATTTTAAAAGACAAGCTAATGGATCTAGGGCCTACCAGCAAGCTCATAACCGAGATCGTAAAGTCGATGGAAACGGCGCTAAAGAGCGATGATGAATTTGACAGAGAGCTAAAAAGACTCGAGTATAAGCTACCTATGTTTAGCGACGAGCTAAAGAAAAATCACAAGTCGATCCTAAAAGATATCATCAAGCTCAGCAAAGAAGATATAATCGCGCGAGTGCCCGAGGCTACGATGGTATCAACCTACGTGGAGATCAAAAAGCTATTTGCGACCAAGGAAGCGAGCAAGAGCGGATTTAACCTCGATCCGATACTTTTAAAGGAAATTTTAGAGCAGATCAAACGCGGCAAAAAGATATCCGACGAAGCAAAAGCCAGGATGGCAAAATCAAATTTACGCCTAGTCGTAAGCATCGCCAAGCGCTACACAAACCGCGGTTTGCCGTTTTTAGACTTGATTCAAGAGGGTAACATCGGGCTAATGAAAGCGGTCGATAAATTTGAATATAAAAAAGGGTATAAATTTTCTACCTATGCGACGTGGTGGATACGTCAGGCTATTAGCCGTGCTATCGCCGATCAAGCTCGTACAATACGTATCCCTATCCATATGATAGAAACGATAAACCGTATCAACAAAATCAACCGAAAATACCTACAAGAAGAAGGCAAAGAGCCGGATATAAACGTAATCGCAGCCGAGGTCGGACTAAGCGCGGACAAGATAAAACAGGTCATCAAAATCACAAAAGAGCCTATCAGTCTAGAAGCCCCTATCGGCAACGAAGACGACGGTAAATTTGGAGATTTCGTCGAGGACAGAAGCTCTCTAAGCCCTATGGATCACATCCTAAAAAACGACCTAAAAGAGCAGATCGACGAGGTCTTAGATCAGCTAAACGAGCGCGAAAAAGCCGTCATCAGGATGAGATTTGGTCTGCTCGACGACGAGAGCGACCGCACGCTAGAAGAGATCGGCAAAGAGCTAAACGTAACACGCGAGCGCGTCCGCCAGATCGAAAGCTCTGCTATCAAAAAACTAAAGCACCCAAAAGTCGGTAGAAAACTCAAAAACTACATCGAGGGCTAAATTTAGCCCTCCTCTTTTATAGCCGATCGGCAAATAAAACCAACTACCAAATTTTAAAAAATCCCAAGGCGCAAAGATGGATCAGAAGCTCTTGACCGAGATAAAATTCCGCGGCATAGCTTCTAATATTTTACTAATCGGCGGCTACATATCTATTTGAGCTTTGTGCGAATTTTGTGGCCGCGTCTCGCTGGCTAGATTTTTGACCGCCGTGTTTTTCGTTTGCCTTATATTTCTCGCATCGACGATCTTTAGGCTTCTTGCCGCTAGACAAATTTCCAAACTCTGCGCAAGCAAGCTTTTTATCAAAACTTCCTCCGCGCTAATGGCGGCGCTAATCGCGATTTTATAGCTATCTATGACATTGTATTCGGTAAGTCAAGTCGGATTTAGCGCGGTAGAGTATGCCGCGGCGCAGATCGGAGGCTCTTTTGTCGATAATGCTTATTCTGTAATCAGATCAGTCGCAAATAATTTTTTAAATATACAAGGCTCGGCCATTACGATATTTCTTACTATAGGCTCTATTCTAACTATCTATTTTTGGCTTATGCTCGGCGTTGCGTACTATCTGCTCGGCAAAGATACGCAGAACAGTGCTTTCTACTTCTACTCAGGCTTAGCCTTTATGTGCACAGCGCTTCAGCTTATCGATATTTCGCCACTTAAAGGTTCAGTAACTCCGTATGCGCTGCTTACGATAGCGCTCTTGATCCCGCTTTACGAACTAGCGGCTTGGGCTAGGATCAAAAATATCATTCCTGCGCAGCCTTAAAATTTATAAACTTCAAATTTTATTACAGCCATCCTACATGCCGTTTCGCTAAATTTATCAAAAACTGCACCAATGCCACCCCTCAAATTTACCCGCAAAACAAAACCTGCAAATTTATAATAAATTCATCGCTGTTTTTGTACTGTCTCTTATACACATCTGACGCTGCCGACGAAGAGGA
>CALBNA010000048.1 GCA_937896205.1 uncultured Campylobacter sp.
CGCTAAATTTAAGCTCAAAATACGTCTGTAAATTGATCGTAAATCGCCTACCTACTCGCAAATTTTACCAAAAAACCGTAAATTTGAAGCAGTAAATTTACAAAGCGTGCACTCCGGATAAGACGATGTAAATTTGACCGGCTTTGCGCATCGCTCAAAGCTAAAACAAATTTACGTCTTTGAATGTAAATAATTTATCTAAGGGTTGCGTCGTGCGCCAAAAATCAAGCGCAAAATTTGAAGCAAAACAAGTAAATTTTAGCCGAAACAACAGCTAAAATTTAAAAGAAAGAGGCGGAAAGCTCCGCCAAAAAGTAAAATTATTCGGCTTTAAATCCACCGCCAAATGCCTTATAAACGTCCACGACCGAGTCGATGAGGCTTAAATTTGCTGCGATGTCTTGGAGTCTAACCGAGAGTAGGTTGCGCTGTGCGTCGAGTAGTTCCAGATGCCCGGTATAGCCTTCTTCAAACTGATCCCTGGCTAGCTTATAGATTTTTTCTTGCGAGTGCAGGAGTTCTTTGACCTGATTTAGCGTTAGTTTGGCGTTTTTACGGTTGTTTAGCGCATCTCTAACCTCGCCCAGAGCCTTTTTGACCGCAGCTTCGTAGGCTACGGCCGCGATTTGCTCGTTAGTTTCTGCTATGCGTACGTTGTTTTTGGTTCTGCCGTAGTCAAAAATTTTCTGCACCAAAGATCCGCCTATGCTCCACGTATTGGCGTTACTGATAAAGATATTTTCAAAATCCACGCTAGAAAATCCAAAAAGTCCCGTTAGCGAGATGGACGGTAGATAGTCGGCTTTTGCGACGCCGATTAGCGCGTTAGTGGCGTTTAGATCGGCATATGCTTTGGCTACGTCGCTCCTTCGTAGCAGTATATCCGCGCTCACGCCAGCACTCACTTCGGGCTCTTTAGGTAGCATTTTAGCGCTTTGCACGGCACCGCTCAGGATCTCGTCGTTTGATTTACCGGTTAGCACCGCTACTGATGTTAGAGCCTGAGATAGCGAGGTTTGCACCTCTAGTAGGCTTACTTTCGCGCTTTCTACCGCGGCTTTGCTTTGTAGATAGGTCGTCTCGTTTATGCCGCCTAGATCAAGCTGCGTTTTGCGAAGCGCCAATGTCTCCTCGTAGGTTTTTAGCGTGTCTTTTAACACGGCTTCGCGCATATTTAGTGCCACGAGCGCGAAGTAGCTTTTAGCCACGCTAGAGCTTATGCTAAGGCGCGCAGTGGCGTAGTCGAGCTTGGTCGCGTTTAGACTGGCTTTAGCCGACTCGACGCTGTTTCTCACTCTGCCCCATAGGTCTATCTCGTAGCTAAGGCCTAAATTTACCTGCGATGTTCTGTAGCGCGTCTGAGGCTGCTTGGTGTAGGTTTCGCCGCTACTTTTTGCTTTTGTGTAGCCGACGTTTAAATTTACGCTAGGAAAAAGATCGGCCTCCGAGATGCCTAGGCTTGCGGCCGCTTTTTGTAAATTTAAATATGCCGTGCGAAGGTCAGTGTTTTTCTCTAGCGCGCTAGCTACGAGGGCGTTTAGATTTTCGTCGCCAAACTCCTTCCACCACTCGTCTCTGATGTCGCTAGTTTCAAATTTGTACGTAGATTCAAATTTCGTATCGACCTCGGGGATCTCTGGTCGAAACGAGCAACCGGCTAAAAATAGCGCCGCGGCTAAAGTTAAAATTTTATACATTTTTGATCTCCTGTGCTCCGCTTGGTTTTTTGTCCCAGACTTTGTTGTTTAGCTTTTCTAGCAGATAGTAAAACATCGGTATGAAAAATATCGCTATCGTAGTGGCCGCTATCATACCGCCGGTCACGCCCGTGCCTAGCGAGTGACGAGAGGCAGCGCCTGCGCCCGTGCTGATAACCATCGGGAAAACGCCCAAAGTAAACGCGAGCGAGGTCATGACGATCGGGCGGAATCGAAGTCTAGCCGCATTAACGGCTGCGTCAAATACGCTCTTGCCCGCTAACCTTTCTTGCATCGCAAATTCTACGATAAGGATCGCGTTTTTAGCCGATAGACCGATGAGAAGCAGTAGTCCGATCTGGAAGTAGATGTCGTTTGTTAGCCCTCTAGCCCAAACGGCGACTAGCGAGCCGAAAACCGCAAACGGAACGGCCGTGATAACGGCTAGCGGGATGAGCCAGCGCTCATACTGCGCCGCCAGGATCAAAAATACGAAAATCATACCGAATATAAACGCCGTCGCGCCAGTGCCTTGCGAGCTAACCTCCTGATAGGCCGTACCCGCCCAGCTAATGGAGTACTCCTCCGTACTTAGCGTCTGCTCAACCACTTCTTGTATCGCTTTTATCGCGTCTCCCGACGTGTAGCCGGGTTTTGGGTCGCCTTGGATCTTAGCCGCAGGGAAAAGATTAAACCTATCTACGATATCCGGACCCAAAATTCTAGTTAGAGTTGCGACGGAGTTTAGCGGTATCATCTCGCCGCCGCTTGAGCGGACGTAAATTTTACGCAAGTCTTCGGGGTTGTTTCTAAAACCCTCTTCGCCTCTAGCGTAGACGCGGTAGGATTTACCGAAAAGGTTGAAGTCATTTACGTAATACGAACCGAAGGTTGAGCCGATCGCGCTAAAAATTTCGCTCTCGCTCACGCCGAACATCTGGGCTTTTTGCCTATCTACGTCGATTTTAAACTGGCGGTAATTAGTCTCTAGCGTCGAGCGCACGCTAGTTAGATCCGGGCGAGCGCTTGCGGCGGCGACTACTTTTTTCACATCCTCTTCGATCTGGGAGTAGCTTTTGCCGCTTTTATTTTGTAGATACATCTCAAAGCCACCCGTCATCGAAAGACCCATGATAGGCGGGACGTTTACGACAAAGCTCATCGACTCCTTCGAGCCCCAAAGCATACCGTTAAAAGGCCCGGTTAGCGCGTCTGCTTGACTACCCGGCGTTTTTCTCTCGCTCCAGTCTTTTAGCTTGATAAAGCTGATGGCAGAGTTTTCTCTAAGCGCGCCTGCAAGCATATCGTATCCGGCAAAACCCATCGTAAATTCGACGTTTGGATTGCTTAGAACCATGTTGCTGATAGTTTTTACCTCTTCTTTGGTTTTTAGCATATTGCTTGACGGCGGTAGCGAAGTGATAACCATCAACGCACCCTTATCTTCGGACGGTACGAGGCCGCTAGGGACTTTTTTAAACAGCTCGTAAGTCGCAAAACCCATAACGCCTATCAAAATAAGGCTGATTATCACGTGACGAAGCACTTTTGCAACGCCTGCTGTAAAAATTTTCGTACTCCAGTCGAAAAAGTCGTTAAATTTCTGCACGAACCAAAACGGTTTGCTCTCTTGTTTTTTTAGCATAACGCCGCAAAGCGCCGGAGTAAGCGTAAGCGCGACAAAGCCCGAAATACAAACCGAAGTAACGAGCGTAAGCGCAAACTGGCGCTGGATCACGCCCACAAAACCCTCCATAAAAGAAACGGGGATAAAAACGGCGGATAAAACCAGCACGATCGAGATGACGGGGGTTTGAACCTCCTCCATCGCCTTATAGGTCGCTTCTTTGACGGTTATGTCTTTTTCCTCGTGTAAAATTCTCTCCACGTTTTCGATAACGATGATGGCGTCGTCCACTACGATACCGATAGCAAGGATGAGTGCGAAAAGGGTGATCAAATTTATACTAAATCCCATCGCGTACAGTCCGCCAAAGGTGCCGATGATGGACACGGGAACGGCTAGCATCGGGATGACGGTAGCGCGGAAGCTCTTTAAAAACATATACATAACGATGAGAACTAAGATCATCGCCTCGATGAAGGTTTTTACGACCTCATGGATAGAGACTTCGATAAATTCGGTCGGATTATACGCGATCGTGTGCGTAAATCCCTCGGGAAAATTTTTACTTAGCTCGTCTAGCTTTGCGTTTACTGCTTGTGCCGTGGCTAGGGCGTTAGCGTCGTTTTGCATAAAGATTAGAAGCGGTATAGAGTCTTTACCGTTTAGCATCGCGTCGTTGGCGTAGTTAGCCGCTCCTAACTCCACTGTCGCTACGTCTTTTAGCTTTAGCGTCGCGCCGTCCGCGCTTTTGATGATTATATCGCCAAACTGTGCGGCATTTTTGAGTCGTCCGCCCGTGCGAACGGAATAAACGTAAGGATTATCGCCGTCTGACGGCTGCTCGCCTATCTTACCGGCGGCGTATTGGCTATTTTGGATTTTTACTTGGGCGATTACGTCGCTAGGAGTTAGCTTGTAGTAAGCGAGCAAATCGGGCTTTAGCCAAATTCGTATCGAGTACTCTTTGGTACCGATTAGCACGGTATCGCCTACGCCGTTAACCCTTTTGATCTCGTCTGCTATGTTTAAATTTACGTAGTTATACATCTCGATGGAGTTCATTTTCGGACTAGTAAAGCCTATAGCCTCTAGGATCGAACTGCTACGTTCGCGCACGGTTACGCCCATGTTTTGCACCTCTTGAGGTAGCCTTGAGAGCGCGGCTTGGACGCGGTTGTTTACGTCGATCGTGGCTTGTTTGGCTGAGGTGCCGATTTTAAAATAAACGTTGATATTTAGCGAGCCGCTCGAGCTTGAAGTGCTTTGCATGTAGAGCATATTTTCTACGCCGTTTATCTGATCCTCGATCGCGCTAGCTACGGAGTCGGCGATAGTTTGGGCATCAGCGCCCGTGTAGATGGCGCTAACGGAGATTTGAGGCGGAGTTAGTTTTGGATACTCCTCGATGGGAAGCCCCTTTATCGCCATCGCGCCCGCGATAACTATGATGATAGATACGACGGTGGCAAATATCGGGCGGTCGATAAAAAATTTAGAAAACATCACTTAGCCTTTTCTTGCTCGTTTTTAGGCTCTAAATTTGCGCCTTTACCAAAGCTTTCGGTTAAGTCCTTATCTATCTCGACGGGCGCGCCTACGCCGATTTTTAGGAAGTTGTTTAAGATGATTTTATCATTTTCGTTTAGCCCCTCGCTAACGACTGCGGCGTCTTTGGTTTGGTAGGTGATTTTTACGTCCTTGGAGGCTACTTTACCGTCCTCTACGACTAGTACGTAGGTCTTGACGTCGGTTTGCTGGAGCGCTGCTTGAGGGATTTTAAAGCCATCTTTTTGATAAAATCCGCCCATTGTCACGTGGCCGAACATGCCCGGTAGTAGCTTACCCTCGTCGTTGTTAAATTCAGCCTTGGCTAAAACTGTGCCCATATTCGTATTTACGACGTTATCGATAAAATTTACCTTGCCGTTAAACTCTCCCTGACCGACTTTTAGTACGGCGTCCGAGTTTGTTTGCGCCCATAGACCGCTTTCTTGCATTTTGACGCGGTTTAGGTTATCTACGTCGGAGATATGAAAGTGCGCCTCGATCGGGTTGATTTTGGTTAGGCGCACTAGCTGGGTCGTGTTTGCTACGACTAGCGAGCCCACGTCTACTAGGTTATCGCCCAAAACGCCGTCAAAAGGCGCGGCGATACTCGTGTAGCCCAGGTCGATCTTGGCGTTTTTGGCGTTTGCTCTAGCGCTTAGTAAATTTGCGTTTGCGATCTCGAGCGCCGAAACGGCCGCGTCGTACTCTTTTTGCGAAACGGCGTTTTTCTTATATAAATTTGAAATTCTGTTAAATTCGGTTTGAGCGTTTTTTAAATTTGCGTTTGCTACGCCGATAGCAGCCTCAAGCGCGTCGTAGCTGGCTTGGTATTTTTCGGGATCTATCAAAAACAGCTTGTCGCCGGCTTTTACGTTATCGCCGGGTTTAAAAAACTGCTTGGTTATCGTGCCGCTTACTTTTGGATATATGATTACATCTTGCTGGCTCGTTAGGGTCGCGGTGTAATCAAAGCTGATCGGCACGTCTGATTTTTTAGCTACGAATACATCGACTTTTGACGGCGGCATTTGCCGTTGTTGCCCGGCCGCGCTTTTTTTATCGTTACCATCAAAGCATGCCGTAAAAAGCAGCGACGCCAATAACAAAACCGAAAGGGTTTTAAAATTTCTCATAAATTTGCCTTTAATTTTTTGGGATATTATACAAAAATTTGGTATGTAATATTTGTTATAAATAAAGTCGGCTATTTTACTCTTATTTAAATGAAAAGTCAAATTTTTGAGGGGCGAATTTAGCGTTTTTTTACACCGTGTAAAAACATATCTATGCGCGTTTTTACGTGCTCTTCGCGCTCTTCTGCGCTTAGTGTTATGTCCTCGTTTAGTAAAATAGCATTATAATGATAAGGCTCTCTAACGACTGCTGCAAACGCCTTGGCTGCGACGTAAGGAGAGATACATGGATTTAGTTGGACTCTTATATCTTCGCGTTCGAAAAAATCGATTAAAATTTTATCGATTTTGCTTAAAATTTGATCCAAAAACTCTTTACCTAAAAAGCCGTCGTTTTTCGCGCCTTCGCTCATCATCACTCTTGAGATTAGCGTGGTTTTCTTTTCGCAGATGATGTCGAAAAATATCATCGCAAATTTGGTTAAAAAATCATCCAGCTTATGCGGCAAATTTAGATCTATTTTCTCGTCTATTTGCGTTCTAAAGTCGTCAAATCCGCGCTCTACGATAGCGCGAAAAAGTCCTTCTTTATTTTCAAAAAATTTGTAGATGCTCGCCAGCGACCCGCCGCTTTTTTTGATGATATCCGTTAAACTCGTGTTTTCGTAGCCGTTTTCGAGGAAAATTTCAAGCCCGGCCTGAATGAATTTCTCTTTTCTCTCAGCGCTTCGTTTCGTCGGTTTCGTATCCATTTTTATAGCCCCCAAATTTTAAAAAATCTTAAAGTATGATTATACTATAAAAAAATAATTTTTTACTCGCTTGGATGGGCAAAAATCGTCCGCCTCTTAACATTTATTTTTTCTTTGTTATCCGTTGCGTAGGCTGAGATTTCTATCTTCGTTGTTTGCTCATTTGTACCGGTAAATGCCGATTTAGGCGCGCTTAGCACGACTACGACTCTCTTTTTTTCGCCTGCTTTTAATGAAATTTGAGCCTTTGGGCGCTCGATTTTTATCGGCGCTTTATCTCCGTCCGCGCTAACGTCAAAATAAAACTCATGCGCGTGCGCGTCGGTGTTTTCAAACAAAAACACATAAGCGTTTTCGATCTGGCCGCTTTTATTTACCTTATACAGCTCGCTTGTGCGGTTGATATTTAGCAGCATGCTCTCTTTTTTGGCGCTCATTAGCGTTAGCGCGGTTGCGGCGATAGCGATGGCGGCGCAGTAACCGATTGTTTTAAAGCGCAAATACCGCACTTTTTGCTTGGTTTTTAGCGAATTTGAGCTAGTCCAGCTAATTAGACTAGGCAAATTTAGCCCCGACATTGTTTTTGTACAGGCATCCACGCACTCTAGGCAGTTTATGCACTCTAGCTGCATGCCTTTTCTGATGTCGATGTGTGTCGGGCAAATTTTCACGCAGGCTTCGCAGCCGGTGCACTCGCTTTGCGGGTCAGGCGGCTTTTTCCAGAGTTTGGTTTGACCATCGTAAATTTTACCGCCACGCGCCTCGTCGTAGATCACCTGCACGCTGTCGGCATCGATCATCACGGACTGCACTCTAGCGTACGGACAGACGTAAACGCAAAAGTTTTCGCCCAAAAACGCGACGTCAAATATCAAAAACGCAGCGATAACAAGCCAAGCTCCGAGTAAAATTTTATGCTCGGCGGGATTTGAAATTTGAGCGAAAAAGTCCTGCGGCGGGACGAAAAACCAGAGAAAATTCGCTGCCGCGATAAAAGCCAAAACGCTCCAGATCGCGACTGCTAGCGCGTTTTTGACGCCGCTCTCGGCAATTGTTTGTTTGTTTGAGACGCTTTTGCGGATTTTTAAAATTTTAGTTTGTATAAGGTCGCGGTAGATCGCGCGAAATATCGTCTGCGGGCAGCTCCAGCCGCACCAGACGC
The DNA here is from genome assembly GCA_937896205.1 of uncultured Campylobacter sp. GTDB lineage: Bacteria > Campylobacterota > Campylobacteria > Campylobacterales > Campylobacteraceae > Campylobacter_A. The sequence goes on from CALBNA010000048.1 coordinate 7,920, forward strand.
GGCCGCCTAAATTCGTCATAAAAAATATAAAAATAAAAAAAATGATGAGCACGAAAGGCATCAAAAATAGCTCTTGAACGTTAAATTTAGCAAAAAACAGATGCAGCTCGCTGCGCTCAAAGCTTAATAGGAAAAATTGATTTCCGCCGATAGATATAAACGGTAAGATCAGCGCAGTACAGGTTATCAGGATGTAGGCGATATAGCGTTTGCTAGCAAATTTGAAATAATTTTTATACTCTTCTTTGGTCATTATTTTTCCTAATTGCAAAATAGCGAGATTATAAGATTAATGCCTTAATCGCGTATTAAAATCCTTAATTACATATTTTCTCTAATCCGCATTTTTGACGGCTGGCAAAGCTTAAATTTATCAAATTTAAACTATAATCACCGTCTATTTTAATTGAAAGGTGGTGAGGACGTTGCCTGGTATTAAGGTACATCCTAACGAGTCTTTTGACGAAGCTTACAGAAAGTTCAAAAAGCAAACCGACAGGAACCTTGTCGTGACTGAAGTTCGCGCAAGACGCTTTTTCGAGCCTATGACCGAGATCCGCAAAAAACAAAAAATCGCGGCTCGCAAAAAAATGCTTAAACGTCTATATATGCTTAGACGCTACGAGTCAAAGCTCTAACCAAAAGGGTCGCTTCGGCGGCCTTTTCTTTTTTAAACTCCCGTTTAACTCGCATCAAAGCCAAAATTTGCCATAATCTACGCCAAATTTAACGATCAAAGGAAAAATATGTCCAAAGTGCCCGTGAGCGAGGCTGCGGAAATCTTAGGCGTAACCAAAGAAGCCGTCTACAACCGCATTCGTCGCGGAACGCTAAAGACCTTTGAAAAAGACGGCGTAAAATACGTGGTTTTAGAAGGCTACGAGCCCCAAGCCGCACCCAAATCAGCGCCCAAAACTTCAAAATCCGCTAAAAGCTCGGAGTCAAAAAAAGCCGCTAAAACCGGCGAATTTGACGTGAACGAATTTCTACTATCGCAAATTAGTGACCTAAAAGAAC
>CALBNA010000049.1 GCA_937896205.1 uncultured Campylobacter sp.
TCATCGGCGACGACGGCGCCGTCGTATCGCATGAGCGCGGAGAGTGGGTGTATAGTAAGGATCTTTTTTGCGAGGGGACGCACTTTCGCGCAGGTTGGCTTAGTATGGAGGAGATCGCGCGCAAGGCGATGCTCGTAAATCTCTCCGACGCCGTCGCGATGAACGCCGAGCCTAAATTTGCGCTTTTAGGACTTGGGCTACCAAAAAAAACGAGCGCGGCTCAGATCTCGGCGCTACGTAAAGGATTTGCGGACGTTTGCAATGAATACGGCGTGACTATCATCGGCGGCGACACGATCGGCAGCGATAAAATTTTACTTAGCGTTACCGTTATCTCGCGGCTTTGCGGTAAGGCGGTTTTGCGAAGCGGCGCTAAAAAGGGCGATCTAGTCGCTTTTACGGGCGAGCTTGGAGGCAGTCTAAAAGGGCTTAGGACGCTTTTAAACGGCGGACGGGTCGCGTCAAATTCGCGCTTTAAAAGGCCTATTTTAAAAGACAAATTTTTCTACGCCGCAGCGGGTAAGATAAACGCCGCCATGGACGTCTCGGACGGACTTTGCACCGATCTAGCCAAGCTTTGCGCGCAGAGTCGGTGTGGGGTTAAATTTACCAAGCGGTTAAGCAAACACGAGCTAAATAGCGGCGAGGAATACGAGATTTTATTTACATTTAGTCCAAAAAATCGCGCCAAAATCTTAAGCCTAGCACGCAAAACCCGCACTAAAATCACAATCTTTGCCAAAATCACGAAAGGAAAATTTAAAAGCAATGCAAGAAACCACCATTTTTAAGCCTCTTTACGCGCTAACTCACGCGCCCATTAATGCGTATTTTAGTAAAAACTCGGACGATTTCGTGGTGCGTGAGATCCCGCTTTACGCATTTAGCGGGCAGGGCGAGCACATCATCGTTGAAATTTGCAAAAAAGATATGACGACGCAGGAGGCCTTGCATGCGCTTAGCGAAATAAGCGGCGTAAAGATGCGAGATTTTGGCTACGCGGGGCTAAAAGACAAGCAGGGTATGACGACGCAGTTTATCTCGATGCCGCGTAAATTTGAGGCCGCACTTGCAAATTTTAGCCACGAAAAGATGAAAATTTTAAGCCTCGCCGCACACGACAATAAGCTTCGCATCGGGCACTTAAAAGGCAATAGCTTTTTCATCCGCCTAAAAAAAGTGATGCCTAGCGAAGCGGCAAAGCTGGAACAAGCCGTGCGAAACATTGACGAGGCCGGGTATGCTAACTACTTTGGCTATCAGCGTTTCGGCAAATACGGCGACAACGCGCAAAGTGGGCTGGAGCTACTAAAATCCGGTACCGTAAACGGCAAAAAGAGCAAAAATCCAAAGTTAAACGACTTTTTGATCTCGGCTTTTCAGAGCGATCTTTTTAACCGCTGGCTTAGCAAACGCGTGGAGATTTCGAGATTTGCGCAGGATTTTAGCCTAGGAGAGCTAGCTCAAATTTATCCGTATCTTGATAACGCGATTTTGAAAAATTTAAAATCGCAAAAGAGATTTTTTAAGCTTATTGAGGGCGAAGTTTTGGGGCACTATCCGCACGGCAAGTGCTTTTTGTGCGAGGATTTGGACGCGGAGGGCGCGCGCTTTGACGCTAGAGATATCACTAGCTGCGGGCTGATCGCAGGCGCTAAGGCGTACGAGGCGCAGGGCGCGGCGAAGGTAGTAGAGGATCAAATTTTCGCGCAGGCAAATAAATTTAAAGCCAAAATGACGGGCTCGCGGCGCTTTGCGTGGTGTTATTTGGAGGATGCGAGCTATAAATACAACGAGGAAAAGGCACATTTTACGATAAATTTCACGCTGCAAAAAGGCAGCTACGCGACGGTGGTGTTAGAGGAAATCTTGCACAAAAATATCTTTGAATGATTTAGAATAAGCGGCTTGTTTCGCGAGCGCTTTTAAATTCTTTTTGCTTCGCTCTGCTCGCAAACTGCAAGCAGAACGTAAATTTTGCCCTGCGATAGGCTATATGCCTTAGCTGGGGACGAAATTTACTTATTCCATTTGGCTACGAGCCTAGCGACGCGGAAAACATTTAAAATCATCTCGCGATATTTGCCTTGACTTTCTATGTTCAAATTTGGCGTTATATTGCGCTAAATTTGCAAATTTCTACTTTAAATTTACTAGTTAAGCCGCTTGCTTTATCGTCGTCAAATTTTAACCCTATCGCTGTCTTAAACAAATCGCTTCAAGCCTTGGGGCTCGTATTGCTAAAGCTGCAAATTTGTGGTTATTTTTATTAAATTTGATTGTTTTTAAATCAAAGTATCTAAAAGTAACATTAACTAAAAGGACTGAATATTATTCATTATCTTAATCTCCTTTTTACTCATTCCTAAGGTTCGCGACTGTATATTACCTATGTATTTACTTTATTTTTAAGGAGGCTTTATGCAAGAGGCAAACGACGGCAAAAAGCTAGCGATCGGCACCGTTGCCTTGATCCTAGCTATCGTCTTTTTCGGTGGTTTCTTAAAGGATGTCGCGGGCGGTATCTTTGATTTCGGTAAGTTAACCGGTCAGTTTCCGGAGTGGTTTAAGACCGCAGGCGGCACAAGCGCAAAGGGCGGTTTTATATTTGCGCTTAGCCTAGTTCCGGCGATCATGCTCGCTCTTGGGTTTGTTGCGATATTTGAGAGATATTACGCGCTTTACGCGGCTTCGCGCTGGCTCACTCCCGTGCTAAAGCCTCTCATCGGTATCCCAGGATGTTGCTCGATCTCGCTCATAGCTAGTACGCAAAGCACCGACGCGGGTAGCTCTACGGCAAAGTTTTTACGCCAAGACGGCAAGATCACGCACAAAGAGCTTTTGATATTTGCCGCGTTTCAGTTTAGCGCGGGCGCGATGATCACGAATTTCCTAGCATCTTTCGCGCCGCTACTTTTAGTTGCGGACAAAAACGGAGCCCTAGCGCCTATGTCTATCGCGGCGGGACTAGGAATTATTTTGGTGTTTAAGGTATTTGGCGCAAATTTGATGAGACTTTACGTTAAAAAATTCGTAAAAGACGGGGAGACTGAAGTATGAGCGAGCAAGCTAATAATAAATTATTAACCGACGTTTTCGTAGAAGGCGCTAGAAAGGGCTGGGATATCGCCGTTCACAACACTATCCCAAACGTCCTTATGGCTTTTGTTATCATCCACATCCTAAAAGTCTCTGGCGCGCTTGACATCATAGGCAAGTATCTCGGATTTGTTATGTTGCCGCTTGGGCTACCGGGCGAGTCGATAGCGGTGATCATGGCGGCGTTTCTTAGCTGGGGCGGGTCTGCCGGCGTACTAGTGGCGCTAGTTCAGGGCGGCACTCTAACGGCTCCGGATATCGCCGTACTGATCCCCGGCATGGCGCTAGTGGGCTCTACGGTGCAGTATATGGGACGCGTACTGGGCGTGCTGGGAATTCCTGGCAAGCACTATTTGGTGCTATTTGGCATATGTATCCTAAACGCCTATCTAGCGATGTTTGTAATGAGTCTCATCGTATAAAGGATGATCCATGAAACAAGAGGAGCTAAAACAATACCTAGCCGAGCTAAAGGAGCTAACTAATATCGAGAGCCCGACGGCTAGCATAGAGGGTGTAAATAGCGTCGCAAAGTGGTTTATGAATAAGGCGGAGACGCTCGGTCTAAAACACGAAACGGTAGCGCTTGGCACCGATAAAGTCGCTGACTGCCTGCTCATCTCAAACAACCCGAACGCGGCTAAATTTGACGTACTTTTCGTCGCGCACATGGATACGGTTTTCCCCGTTGGTTCGGTGCAAAATACCCCTTTTACTCAGAACGAGGGCAGGGTAAACGCGCTAGGCGTCATCGACGATAAGGGCGGCGCGCTGCTGTCGCTTTATGTCATCAAGGAGCTTGATCTTAGCAAAATAAACGTCGCTTTGTTTCTAAACTCGCACGAGGAGACGGGGTCAAATTTTGCCAAAGAAAAGATCCGCGAATACGCTAGAAAGTCTAAATTTTGCCTAGTGATGGAGCCTGCTCGCGAGGACGGCTCGATGGTGGCTACCAGAAAGGGTGTGATGTCCTACGTGATCGAGTTTTACGGCGTGGGCGCGCATGCTGGCAATCATCCCGAGCTCGGCCGTTCGGCGCTCGTCGAGGCGGCGAATTTCGTAGTCGAGCTATCAAAGCTGACCGATTTTGCGGCGGGACATACCTTTAACTCCATCATCACAAACGGCGGCACCGCGCAAAACGTCGTGCCCGAGTTTGCCAGCGTGACCTGCGAGATGAGGTATAAATTTACCTCCTCGGTCGAGTTTTTTAACAAAAAGCTGGACGAGATACTAAGCAAAGGCATCGTAAACGGCGTAACGCATAAAAAGATACTAATCAACGAAGAAGCGCCGATGATAGACGAGCAAAATTTGCCGAGGATCAAAGCGATCTTTGACGAAGTCGCCAAAGAAACGGGCGCGAAGTTGAGCTGGGTGGACGCCGGCGGTCTAAGCGACGGTAACATCACGGCCTCGGCAGGTTGCCCTACGATCGACGGACTGGGGCCTACGGGCGGAAATATGCACACTAAAAACGAATACATGGAAGTTGACTCTGTCGTGCCAAAATGCAATCTCGTGCTAGACGTCATCAAAAAGCTTGTTTAAATTTAACGGCAAAGGGGTCAATTTTGGCTCTTTTTGCCTTAAATTTTAAAATTTGAAAGCCTCGTTTCGGG
>CALBNA010000050.1 GCA_937896205.1 uncultured Campylobacter sp.
CGAAAAAATAAAAAAGCTAGGCTACGGCGTGGCAAAGGATTTGGCAGAATTTGAATCCAAGCGCGAGAAGCATATCTTAAATTTACGCCGAAATTTCCTAGCCGCTGCAGCTTTTAGCGCGGTGATCATGGCGCTTGAGATGAGCGAGCAGCCAAGCGCGGCAAAATCAGCTATTATGCTGGCGCTTGCCTTTATTACGATAGCTACGTGCGGGCGGGATTTTTTCATCCATGCTTACGGCGCGCTAAAAAATAAAAACTTCGACATGAACGTACTCGTCGCGCTGGGAACAAGCACGGCGTTTGCGTATTCGCTGGGAGTTTTTATCGCGGGCGAGCACCTACCCGAAAACATGCGCCACCTCTACGTTTCTGGCGCAGCCATGATAACGGCTTTCGTGCTGCTGGGTAAATTTTTAGAAGAGCGCTCAAAAGCTCGCGCGGGCGATTATATAAAATCGCTCATGAATATGTCGCCAAAGACTGCTCTCGTACTACAAAAAGACGGCAGCGCGCTGGAAGTGGATGCCGTGAGCCTAAAAATAGGCGACATCGCGGTCGTAAAGAGCGGCTACGCGGTGCCTTGCGACGGGGTCGTGATAAACGGCGGCGCGGAGATCGATACCTCGATGCTAACGGGCGAGAGCCTGCCCGTCTATAAAAAACAAGGCGACGAGGTTAATGCCGGAACTATAAATTTAAACGGCTACATCAACGTAAAGGTTACAAAGTTTGCCGGACAGACGCTTTTGTCGCAAATTTTAGAGCTTTTAAGCGACGCGTCGAGCAAAAAGATGCCTATCAGCCGCTTTGCCGACCGCGTGGCAAATATCTTCGTGCCTAGCGTGATAGCTATCGCCGTCGTTACGTTTTGCGCGTGGTTTGCGGTTACGGGAAATGCGCTACAAGGCGTGCTAAGCGCGGTTTGCGTGCTCATTATCTCGTGTCCTTGCGCGCTGGGATTAGCTACTCCGATAGCCATCGTCTCCTCGCTATCTCTGGGAGCTAAAAACGGAATCCTCATCAAAAATCCAGAAGTTTTAGAAGTTCTTGGCGGCGTAAAGTACGCGATATTTGATAAAACGGGCACGCTAACTAAGGGTGAAATTTCGGTAAATTTTACCGATATAAACGATGAAAATTTAGCCAAAATCGCCGCTCTAGAAGCCAAAAGCTCGCACCCGATATCGACTGCGATCGTTAGATACGCAAGCGAGCTGGGGCTTAAAATTTTAGGCGACGAAAAGGGCTTTGAAAATATCGCCGGACGCGGCGTAAAGAGCGACGATGATAGCGTGATAGCAGGCAACGAGGCTCTTTTAAGCGAACTTGGCGTAGAAATAAGCGCGCAGGCTAAAGAGCAAATAGCCAAAGCGCAAAACGAAGGAAACGGTGTAGTGCTAGCGGCCTTGGATAAAATTTACGTTGGATTTATTGCGCTTAGCGACACGGTAAAAGAGGACGCTGCGCAGGCTATTCAAAGCCTAAAAGACATCGGTATAACGCCCGTGATGCTAACGGGAGATAACGCCTTTACTGCTAAAAACGTGGCGGGCAAGCTGGGCGTCGAAAAGGTCTTTGCTGGCATGCTACCTAATGAAAAATTTGAAACCATAAAACGCCTGCAAGAAGAGGGTGCGGTGCTATTTGTCGGCGACGGTATCAACGACTCTGTGGCGCTAAAGCAAGCAAATGCCGGCATCGCGATGAGTAGCGGCGCGGATATCGCAAAAGAAGCCGGCGACGTAGTGCTAGTAAAAAACGACCTAAAAAGCGCGGTCTCTACGATAAATTTGGCCAAAGAAACGATGAAAACGATAAAGCAAAATTTGTTTTGGGCGTTTGTTTATAACGCCGTTTGTATCCCGGTTGCGGCTGGAGTTTTAGCGCCTCTAGGCCTCATGCTAACGCCCATTTACGGAGCTGCGGCGATGTGCTTTAGCTCGGTTACTGTCGTGTTAAATTCGATCAGATTACGATTTAAGCAAATCTAAAATTTAGCCTAAATTTTGTAAAATCCCGCAAAAAACAAAAAGGAAAAAGATGAATTTAGGTAAATTTTATGCCGTGATCGCAAGGATATTTGCGTTAAATTTCGCTCTACCGCCGAGTGCAAAGCTTTTTAGCGAGCTAAATAAAAATCCAAAATGGATAATAACAAACGATAGCAAAGCAAACGCTAAAGGACGAGCGCAATACGAAGAGTCGATAAAAGGCGAAAGCATCGAAGAGATCGCGAAAGACTTTGCAAATTTGAAAAAATATTTTAACGCGGAGTTCTTTTTCGAGGGCGATAAGGCGCTTCTTGAAGGCTTTTATAAAAAGTGCAAATTTAGCCCAAATTTAAATGTCAGCGCGCTTGATAGCGTAACGAACGAGCTCTCGTTTTTCTCCTCCGTCGTCGAGCTAAAACAAGACGAGCAGACGAAGGAAATTTTGGGCGTTTTGCTAAGCTCGTATCTGCTACCGTACGCAAAAAAACTAGCTCCCGTCCTACAAAACGAAGCAAAAAGTAAATTTTACCGCGCGATGGGCTATCTTTTCGAGGATTTTGCGAGCGGTATCGAAAATACGCTAAAAGTCAAAGTCGTACCTAGATGAGTTGGTGGAACGACTTTTATATAAATTTCGATCCGGTCGCGTTTGAGCTGTTTGGCATCAAGGTGCACTGGTACGGGATAATGTACGTCCTGGCGCTGCTCGTGGCGCTCGGCGTGGCTAAATTTATCGTCAAGCGCGATAATATGCAAATCTCAAATTCGCTGCTTGATAATTATTTCTTTTGGGTGGAAATCGGCGTGATACTGGGCGCGAGGCTCGGCTACATCGTCATTTATGATCCAAATACCGCTTATTATCTCACTCATCCTTGGCAGATTTTTAACCCCTTTCACAACGGTGAATTTGTAGGCATTCGCGGCATGAGCTATCACGGCGCTGTGGTCGGGTTTTTGATAGCGACGTGGGCCTTTTGCCGTAAATTTAAGCAAAATTTGTGGCAGCTTTTGGATCTCGTCGCGCTTAGCATCCCGCTTGGATATTTTTTCGGTCGTATCGGAAATTTTTTAAACCAAGAGCTGTTCGGTCGTATCACGGATGTCTCATGGGCGATCAACGTCGCGGGGCAGATGCGTCATCCGTCGCAAATTTACGAAGCGGTTTTAGAAGGGCTTGCGGTTTTTGCCATCCTTTTTGTTTATAGAAAATTTAAAAAATTTGACGGCGAACTCATTGCTCTTTATGCCATACTTTATACCTTTGCCAGATTTGTTTGCGAGTTCTTTAGAGAGCCTGATTTCGGTATCGGCTTTGTATTTTTAAATTTATCTATGGGGCAAATACTATCTTTTTTAATGTTTGCATGCGGCATTTTCCTTTATATTATCTTAAATAAAAAATATACAAAGTTTTAAAAGGTTTTTAAAGTAATTTACGATACTATTATGCCGTTTTTATAGTATCGTAATTTAATTTTCTCTTAAGTTATGATAATTTATTTCAATTTTATAGGAGGGCTCATGAGTGGGCTAATCGAGGGCTTCTTAGGTAGGCAAGCGGATACGAAAAAAAGTCGTACTCCTGCCGTTTGGGACAGATGGCAAAGTATAACGGGACTGATTTTGGCCTGTTTTATTTTGTGTCACATGGTATTTACCTCTACCATTTTATTCGACAAGGGCGCATTTAACGCCGTTGTAGGTTTTGCGGAGGCTAAATTTTTATTCGGCGAGGCTACATGGTGGATCACTAACGTTATCGCTGCGATAATATTCGTCGTTTTTATCGCTCACGCATTTTTAGCGATGAGAAAATTCCCTGCAAACTACAGACAATACATTATGTTTAGAGGTCACAAAGACCGCATGAAGCATCTTGACACTACGCTTTGGTGGTTTCAGTTTTTGACCGGTTTTGCTCTATTTTTCGCAGCTAGCGCGCACCTAGTCGATATAATCTTCGGCGGGCACATCACTGCCGATAAATCAGCGGCTGCATTTCATCAACTAGAAATTTTCTACTTCGCTTTACTTGTATTTATGGTTGTTCACGCTAGCGTGGGAATGTACCGCCTATATGTAAAATGGGTAAGTATCGACGGAGTAAACAAACAAGAGATGTTCGCAAAAAGAAATAAAGCCAAAACTGCGATATTTGCGGTTTTTGGAGTGCTCGCGGTCATCGCGCTGATCGCCGATTTCGTGTGGATCAGTCTTTAGGAAAAGGAGCTTTGAAAAATGAACGTAAAATATTATGATGCATTAGTTATCGGAGGCGGTCTAGCGGGGCTTCGAGCTGCCGTTGCCGCTGGAGAAAAGGGGCTAAGTACGGTAGTTTTAAGCCTAATCCCGGTTAAGCGCTCGCACTCTGCGGCTGCGCAAGGCGGCATGCAAGCCTCTTTGGGAAATTCAAAAATGAGCGAAGGCGACAACGAGGATGTGCACTTTGCCGACACGGTAAAAGGTAGCGACTGGGGCTGCGATCAGCAAGTGGCACGTATGTTTTGCCAAACTGCTCCAAAAGCTATCCGCGAGCTAGCCGCTTGGGGCGTGCCTTGGACTCGTATAACAAAAGGCGAAAGAAGCGCTATCATCAACGCTCAAAAAACGACTATCGTAGAAAAAGAAGAGGTCCACGGGCTCATCCACTCTCGCGACTTTGGCGGAACTAAAAAATGGAGAACTTGCTTTACTGCCGACGCCACAGGTCACACTATGCTTTTTGCCGTAGCAAACGAAGCTCTAAAGCATAACGTCGAAATCCACGATAGAAAAGAAGCTATCGCCCTAATCCACGCAAACAACCGCTGTTACGGCGCGATCGTTCGCGATCTAGTTAATGGCGAGATCACGGCATACGTCGCAAAAGGCACGCTAATCGCTACGGGCGGCTACGGAAGGGTTTATAAACACACCACAAACGCCGTAGTTTGCGAGGGTATCGGCGCTGCTATCGCTCTTGAGACGGGAGTTGCTCAACTAGGAAACATGGAAGCGGTGCAATTTCACCCGACTCCGATCGTTCCGAGCGGTATCTTGCTAACAGAAGGTTGCCGCGGCGACGGCGGAATTTTGCGCGACGTGGACGGATATCGCTTTATGCCTGACTACGAGCCTGAGAAAAAAGAACTAGCTAGCCGAGACGTCGTAAGCCGCCGCATCATGGAGCATATCCGCGCAGGCAAGGGTGTACCTAGCCCATACGGCTATCACGTTTGGCTAGATATCTCGATCCTAGGACGCGAGCATATCGAGAAAAACTTACGCGACGTTCAAGAAATTTGCGAAATCTTTAACGGCATCGATCCTGCCGACACCGAAGTATATACCGACGAGAACGGACGACAGCGCGGTAAAGGCTGGGCGCCGATCCTGCCTATGCAGCACTACTCTATGGGTGGCATAAAAACTAAGCCTACAGGCGAGAGCCCGACGTTAGCAGGTCTATTTAGCGCCGGCGAGGCTGCATGCTGGGATATGCACGGATTTAACCGTCTAGGCGGCAACTCCGTTTCTGAAACGGTCGTCGCGGGCATGATCGTGGGTGATTATTTTGCTGACTACTGCGGTAAGCACGAGATCGAAATAAACACCAACGATATCGAAAAATTCGTTAAAAAAGAGGAAGATTATCTAAAGAGCCTGGTTGAAAAAGAGGGCAAATTTAACGTATTTGAGATCAAAAACAAGATGAAAGACATCATGTGGGAGCACGTGGCGATCTTTAGAACCGGCGAAGGTCTAGCCGTAGCGGTAAAAGAGCTAGAAGAGCTTTATAAGCAATCTTTAGATGTCAAAGTCACAAACAAAGCACTATTTGGCAACCCTGAGCTTGAGGAAGCCTACCGCGTACCAAAGATGCTAAAACTAGCCCTTTGTATCGCAAAAGGCGCGCTTGATCGCACCGAGAGCCGCGGAGCGCACTGCCGCGAGGACTATCCGAAACGCGACGACCTAAACTGGCTAAACAGAACTCTAACTAGCTGGAAAGAAGGAGATACGCTACCAACTATCGTGTATGAGCCGCTTGACATCATGAAAATGGAAATTCCGCCGGCATTCCGAGGATATGGAGCTAAGGGTAACATCATCGAGCATCCGGACAGCGCCGTGCGCCAAGCGCAGGTCGATGAGATCCGCGCCAAAATGGAAGCCGAAGGCAAAGGCAGATACGAGATCCAAGAAGCGCTAATGCACTATGATCTTCAGCCTAAATATAAAGCACCAAACGAAAGAGCAGGAATAGGATATGAGTAGAAAAATCACCATAAAAGCATTTAAATATAATCCGCTAAGCAAAATTTCAAAGCCGCATTTCGCGACCTACGAGCTAGAGGAAACCGACGGTATGACGCTCTTTATAGCGTTAAATCAAATTCGTGAGAAATTTGACCCGGATCTTAGCTTTGACTTCGTTTGCCGCGCTGGTATCTGCGGCAGCTGCGGTATGCTAGTTAACGGTACGCCAAAGCTTGCTTGCCGTACGCTAACCAAAGACTATCCAAACGGCGTGATCGAGCTTATGCCTTTGCCGGTATTTAAACTACTAAAAGACCTAAGCGTAGACACGGGTAACTGGATGAACGCGATGAGTAAGCGCGTGGAGAGCTGGATACACACCGACCACGAGACCGATATATCTAAGCTTGAGGAAAAGGTTGAGCCTGAAGTAGCGCAAGAGGTATTTGAGCTTGACCGCTGCATCGAGTGCGGTATCTGCGTAGCTGCGTGCGGCACGGCTATCATGAGGCCTGATTTCATCGGTGCAGTCGGACTTAACCGCGTAGCTAGATTTAAAATCGACGCGCTAGATAAACGAACCGACGAGGACTTTTACGAGCTTATCGGCGATGATGACGGCGTGTTTGGCTGTATGACTTTGCTAGGTTGCGAGGATAACTGCCCTAAACACCTTCCGCTTCAAAGCAGAATCGCGTATATGCGCAGAAAGATGGCTGTAATAAAGTAGCCAAGGGGTCGTGAGACCCCTTTTTAAATTTAACTTCAAATTTTACTCTACTTTTTCTTAAATTTTATTGCCAAATTTATCTTTTAAATTGGATTAAATTTGTTCAAATTTGATGATCTACGTCGTATGCGATTTTTGAAAAACATGTATATATAAAAACGTCAATTTTTACTTTAATAAAAATAGCATTTTTGGTCTCATCAGGCTTATTTTTAGAGGTATGATAAGGTAAAAATGTTTTAAAATTTGTATTTTAGTTGATTTTAAAATCTTGCAAAATGATGAATGGTGGAAGCGAGGGGGATCGAACCCCTGTCCAAAAACAAACCGATTACGGCCTCTACACGCTTAGTAAAAGTGAAAATTTCATCTAAAAGGGCTCACTTTCCAAAACCTTATTTTAGACCAAGACAAGATTTCGGCTAGCAGCTCGTCAGGCTGCCAACCTACGCTAGCTGGGGTTACTCGCCATTATCTTAGCTAGTATCGGACTAGGCGAGGCTCAACTGAACTTACGCAGCTTTAGCGTAAGCAGGAGCGTAGTTAACGTTGTTTGCGTTTAAATTTATTTGAGCTTTTTACGCTTTGCTCAAAGCGACGTGCCACCGTGACCGCTCTGCTCCTGTCGAAGCCAAGTCGCTCCCGTAAGAATTAGACTAAATTTAGCCTCTTTTTAAAGGTTGTGGATTATATTATTTTTTGTATTTTTTGTCAAACGTCTAGTTTTTGGGGAATTTTTACGATATTTGCGTCCAACGGACTGAAAAACTCGGCATCGTTTTCTATATCGTTTTTGTATCTGTTAAACTGGTCGCTCAATAAAAGCAGCCAGTCTACGAAGTCATCGTTTGCGGGTCCTTGTAGATCCCTTGCTTCGCCGCAAATTTCCTCGGCTAAAGTAGTTAATTTTAATATAGGATCAAGCTTCATAAAGCCTGCGGCAGACTTAATATTATGAAAAATTCTAAAAAGCTCGCCGATATAGCCGCTATACCTATCCGGCCTGGTGAGCCCTATGATGAGCGGTTCCATCAGATCGCACATCAAGGAGTAATGCGACAAAAACTCCTCCACGATGTCGTAAGAGTAGTCTATCTCGAGGCTTCTTAGTATTCCCATTTATTTTCCTTAAAACTATTATCGTGATTCTAACATTTTTTTGATAAAATTAAAAATAAAATACCTAAATTTAAGGAGGAATTTATGTTAAAAAATGATAAAAAAGTTACAATTTATGATATAATTAATAAAAAGGGTGTTGAGCCCATCATTATGATCACGGCTTATGACGCTCTTTTTGCGCGGCTTTTTGACGATTACGTCGATATTATCTTGGTCGGCGACAGTCTAAATATGAGCTTTAACGGCAAAAAAGACACGCTAAGCCTAAAAATGGACGACGCGCTTTATCACATTAAGGCTGTTTTGCAGGGCGCAAAGCATGCTTTTGTCGTGGCAGATATGCCTTTTGGCAGCTATTTTAGCGAAAAAGACGCGCTAAAAAATGCGGCCAAATTTATCAAAGCCGGCGCAGACGCAGTCAAATTTGAAGGCGGTTTAAAAGCCGCTCCTATCGTAAAAAGGCTCGCTAGCGAGGGTATAAACGTGATGGCTCACATCGGGCTCATGCCTCAGTTTGTGCGAAACGAGGGCGGCTACAAGATAAAAGGACGCAGCGAGGCTGACGAGGTGCGCCTTATCGAAGAAGCGCAGGCCCTGGAGCATGCGGGGGCATTCTCGGCGGTGCTAGAGGGCACGGTTAGCAGCGTCGCTGCAAAGGTCGCAAAGAGCGTGCAAATGCCTATTGTCGGTATCGGCGCGGGTGCCGACGTGGACGGACAGGTGCTCGTGTGGAGCGATATGCTCGGCTTTTTTGACGAGTTTAAGCCAAAATTCGTTAAACGATACCTTGACGGCGCAAATTTGGTGCGAACGGCGGTAGAAACTTACGCCCGCGAAGTTAGAAAAAAGACCTTCCCCTGCGAGGAGTTCGAGTACAAAATTTAGCTTGTTTTAGCTAAATCTAGTCGGCGGGGCAAATTTGGCCACCTAGCAAATGACGGCAAATTTGAGCCTTAGGCGTTAAATTTGACGAACAGAGTTTGAGTTAAATTTAAACGCTTGCATTCGCCCGCCCCTCGTCAAATTTGACGGGCAAATTTGGCTATCAAAACAAGGCTAGATTAAAAACAAGGAGCGAGTTTTGAAAATTTTATTGATTTTGGCGGCGTTTTTGTGCTCGCTAACGGCTTCAAATCCGAATTTTGGGCTAGGCATCGACAGTCTTGGCGAGCAAAGCGAGCAAACGCAGAACGAGAGGCGATTTTCTAAGCGCGAGGAGGCTGCGAGGCAGGCTATCGAAAATACCGACTATGACGCTGCTTTTAAGATTTTATCGCCGCTTTGCGAGGAGGGCGATGCGATGAGCTGCGCGGCGCTAGGCAGTATGCATTTTAGCGGGCTAGGAGCCCAGAAAAGCAGCGAAAAAGCCGAGCTTTTCTTTGAAAAATCGTGCGAGCTGGGAAACGGCACGGGCTGCTTTGACCTGGCGCTTTTAAACGTCAAGGAGGTTTTTGGCCCTAAAGATGAAAATAAAATATTTCGCCTCTACGAAAAAGGCTGCGAGCTGGGCTCTGAAGCGGCTTGCAACAACCTCGGCCTCATCTACGAATCGCAAAACGATCTCAAAAAGTCCGTAAATTTATATGCCAAAGCGTGCAGGAAATTTGACGGCGCGGGCTGCTACAACTACGGCAGGATGATGCACGAGGGTCTTGGAGCGGAGCGCGATCTAGCAAGCGCGCACAAGGCCTTTGACACCTCGTGCTACATGAAAAATGCGCTTGGCTGCTATGCTCTTGGCTACGTTTACGAGCACGCGCAGGGCGTGGAGTTTGCAGTTTACTACGCCTACGACGGGTATTCGCGCGCTTGCAAGCTCGGCAACGACGACGGCTGCAGGGCGCTCGGTTTTGAAAACTACGAAAAAAATATCGAAATTTACGAAAAATTCGAATCTATCGCGGAGGGTTGTAAATTTGGCAACGATAGCGACTGCAAGCTTTTAAAGGCAAGGATAGCGGAGTTTTAAGCTCGGACTGATTTGGTCGGCCGCGATCTGTGTTTTTCGTCAAATTTAAGCTGATTTTTGAGATTTATTCGCTTCGGCCAGGCGGATAAATTTGAGCTTTGTTCGGTTTTAAAACCCTATCTTTACGGCGCTAAATTTGACGCTACCGTCTTAAATTTGGCTTTTTTGCTCAAATTTAATCACCTTCTATCCCAAATTTACCGCTGAACGCCGAGTTAAATTTGAACAAAGCCCAAAGCCAAAACTTACCCAAAATTTTGTAAAATGCGGCAAATTTACGAAAAATAGAGCCGAAAAAATGGATAGAATAGTCGAAATAGAAAAAATAAGCTTTGAAAACGATTTTGAGGTGTCGCTGCGTCCCACGCGCTTTGAGGACTACATCGGACAGGAAAAGATCAAGCAAAATTTAGGAGTCTTTATAAGGGCCGCTAAAAAGCGCGGCGAGTGCCTAGATCACGTGCTTTTCTATGGGCCGCCGGGCCTTGGCAAGACGACGCTGGCGCACATCATCGCAAACGAAATGGGTGTGAGTATCAAGATGACGGCCGCACCAATGATAGAAAAAAGCGGCGATCTAGCGGCGGTGCTGACAAATTTGCAAGAGGGCGACGTGCTATTTATCGACGAGATACATCGCCTCAGCCCCGCGATCGAGGAGGTGCTGTATCCTGCGATGGAGGACTTTCGCCTGGATATCATTATAGGCTCGGGACCTGCGGCGCAAACCATCAAGATCGACCTGCCTAAATTTACGCTCATCGGCGCTACGACGCGCGCGGGCATGATTTCGGCACCCCTGCGAGATAGATTTGGTATGGATTTTAGGTTGCAGTTTTATACCAGAGAGGAGCTGGCTCGTATCGTGCAGATCGCCTCGGTAAAGCTCGGCAAAGAGTGCGAAAAAGCCGCAGCTCTCGAGGTCGCCGCTCGCTCGCGCGCCACGCCTAGGATCGCGCTGCGGCTACTAAAGCGCATACGAGATTTTGCTGAGGTAAACGACGAAGCCGTCATCTCGCAACCCCGCGCCAAAGAGGCTCTGGACGCGCTTGGCGTAAACGACATCGGCTTTGACGAGATGGATATCAAGTACCTAGAAATCCTGCTTGCCGCCAAACGCCGCCCGATGGGTCTAAGCACGATCGCGGCGGCTCTAAGCGAGGACGAGGGCACGGTCGAGGACGTGATCGAGCCCTATCTGCTCGCTAACGGCTACATCGAGCGCACCGCCAAAGGCAGGCTGGCTAGCGCCAAAGCCTACGAGGTGTTTAAGCTCAAATTTGATGGGGATACGCAAAAGGGATTGTTTGAGGAGTGAGGCGAGTTGTTAAAAAATAAGTGGAAAGACTTGCAAGAGATGCAAGTCTTAAGGTTTACCATCTAAATAGCCATTCGCCATTTGCCTGCTTGATTGCTTCGAGCGTGTTATAGTTAGCTATCTCTTCGCTATCTGGCGCCATAAAAACTACGGTAAATTTAAAAGCATTTTTTGCTATAGGTTTTATGTCGGTTACACGTAAAAGATCGGCACACTCGGCTTTAGTGTAGCGAAAAGTATTTATGCCAGAACTTCCTTTTGTCATGCGTGGTGCTTTACCGACTTCCATGTATTTATTATTTTTTTGCCAATTATAGCATGCCATATTGGATAAAAACTCTTGCAGTCTAGGCTTGGCGCTTTCAAACTGCTCTCTAAAATCTTTTGGAGATTGGGTATTCGCCAACGCGTTGATCACGGACGGAGATGTGGTTGTTGTACCACTTTAGTAGTTTCTATCTGACGCCTTTGGTAAATTTGGCATAGTGCAACCACCGAGAATAGTGGCAATTAGTGCAAAAGATGCGATTTTGGTTTTCATTTACTCTCCTTAAAAT
>CALBNA010000051.1 GCA_937896205.1 uncultured Campylobacter sp.
TGCTCAACACCAAATTTGACCAAGGCAAATTTAGCACCTTAAAGATGCTGGTCTCGGCGAGTAAAATTCTAAAATTTATTCAAATTTGAGCGGCGCAAATTTGACTCCGAATTCGGCTTCAAATTTACAGCCAAAAAAGTCAAATTTAAATTTCACTTCAGCCTATCGCCGAATTTTTGTTTGTCGCTTATATAAACGAAGCTTAGCACCTCGGCGACGGCGCGAAAGAGCTCTGCGGGGATCATATCGTTTACCTCGCACATCTTGTATAGCTCGCGCGCTAGCGGCGGATTTTCGACGATTTTGACGTTGTTTTGCACTCCGATTTGCTTGATGCGAAGCGCTAGAAAATCCACGCCTTTAGCGAGGATCACGGGTGCTTTTTCCTTTGTTTTATCGTAGCGAAGCGCAACGGCGTAGTGGGTCGGGTTTGTGATGATGACGTCTGCTTGCGGGATATTTTGCATCATTCTGTTGCGCGCGGCTCGCATTTGCAGCTGGCGGATGCGACCTTTGACCTGCGGGTCGCCCTCCATTTGTTTGTATTCGTCCTTGATCTCTTGCTTGCTCATTCTTAGGTCGCGAAAATACTGAAAACGCACGATCAGCACGTCAAGAAGCCCGATGATAAACATTACTATTAGCATCACGGCAGCTAAAATCAGCATTTTTTCTTTTAGCCACGCTAGCTGCGCCGCCATCGAGAAAAACAGCGTATGCGGCAACTCTTTGATAAAGCTTAAAAACATCAAAAATCCGACCGTAAAAACCGCCGTGACCTTGAGCACCATTTTGATGCCGTCTATCAGTTTTTTAAGAGAAAAGAGATTTTTGAGCCCTTTTATCGGGTTGATTTTGTTTAAATTTGGCTCCAAAGGCTTAGTCGTAAATATAAATCCAAACTGCATGAGGTTGGCGACGACGCCCGCGATCGCGATGCAAATGGCGATAGGTAGAATGATGAGCAGCGTGCGAAATATCGTCGTGATCGCGACGCTAAAGAGCAGTTTGCGCGTAAATTCTTGTCCGATTAGACTCTGATAGTAGTTATACAGCGTGAAAAACTGATCGCCGATGAAGCCAAGAAGCGCCACTACGACGAAGATCGCGACCGCGAGCGTGACGAAGCCGGCTAAATCTTGGCTTTTGGGGACGTTGCCGTCCTTGCGCGCGTCTTCGATCTTTTTGGAGGTGGGTTCTTCGGTTTTTTCTTGGTCTTCGCCTGCCATCTCTATCCTGAGTTTGCTTAAATTTGGGCGATTATACCTAAAACGAGGTTAAATTTTACGCTACAATTGCCTAAATTTAAAGGAATAAAATGCAAAAGCTTAACGATCACGTAAGCGAGTGGTTTGGGCAGATGAAGGCGCGCAACGAGGCTGCCGCGGATCACTTCAAAAGCCGCAAAATCCCCTACGACGAGTCAAATTTGATAGAGGTTTTGCAAAGCTCGCAGGATAAATTTGACCTCCTTTGGGCTACTATCGCCTTGCGCGAGCTAGGCACGGTGCGTGCGATACCCGCTCTAAAATGCGCCGCCAAATTTAAAAGTCTAGATGTACAAGGCAATGCGGCTCTAACTACCGCGTTTTTAGCTGACGGCGTCGAGAACGGCTTTTTGGCGAGTTTGCTTTCTTGCAAAGAGTACCGCGCTAAATTTTACGCAATGACGGGGATTTTATATAAAGAGGACGGGGCGCACTCGGCCTTGCCTTTTGTTTTGGAGTATTCGGCCAGGGCTACTAAAGGCGGCAAGGCGCTTTCCAAAACGCCGTGCGAAGGGCTAGACTGGCTCTATCTGGCCAGATACGGCGCGCATTTGCCTCAGGCGCAAGAAGTTTTTGATAAAATAAATAAAAATAGGGAGTATGTAGATGAAAACGTTTTTGCAAGACTCGCAGGAGAATTCCCGCAAATTTTCACAATCTAAAAAACCGCAAAAAAGCGAAACCGAGCTGCTTTTGGACGAGTGCGGCGAAGTTTTAGCTAAGCTAAAAAAGAAAAATTTGAGCGAGCGCGAGTTTTTGTGCGAGTTGATAAAACTGATGGCTTTTTCGATACCGCAAATTCCTTATGAAATTTGGCTCGAAAAATGTATAGAAAGCGGCGATGTGGAGGCTCTAAACGATCTAGTTTTTCAGTACGCCAGAAACGAGCTGCTACCGGGCTGCGAGGGCGGGTACGATCAGTGTGAGAGGCTTATTCATTCGTTTCTTGCGCTGGCGTGCGGCGACATGAACGGCGTAAAAAACGTAATGACGCACTCTATGCCGCCTAGTACGAACGCTGTCTCTTATACACATCTCCGAGCCCACGAGACCGTACTAGATCTCGT
>CALBNA010000052.1 GCA_937896205.1 uncultured Campylobacter sp.
CCTTAAAGGTGCGGGTCTCGGCGGGGAAATTTCCAAATCCCAAAGCCAAATTTGCCTATCTAGTTCAAATTTAAAATCGCCTATCTCGTCAAATTTAACGACCTCAAAATCTCTCAAATTTAGATAAAATCCAAAATACAAAAATCAAAAGGGATGAAGATGAACGCGTTTTTGCAGGGGTTGCTGCTGGGTTTTAGCGCGGCGGTACCGCTAGGGCCCGTAAACGTGATGATAATGAGTGCTGCGGTAAGGTCGTTTTGGGCGGCGTTTGCTATCGGGCTTGGCGCTATGAGCGCGGATGTGGCGTATCTGCTGCTTTTAGCGTTTGGCGTGCTTGAGTATTTGCAGGGCGAAACGGTAGAAAAAGTCATCGGGATTTTTGGATTTTGTTATCTAGTCTACATCTCCTACGTCATATTTAAAAACGCAGATAAGCCTATAACGGCGGACGCGCTGGACGCCGAGGTCAAATTTAGCAAAAACTACGCAAAAGGCCTTTTCGTCACGCTTGCAAATCCATATACCGTCGGATTTTGGCTCAGCGTCGCAGGCTTTGCGAAAAGTTTTGAAAACGCGGGCGCGGTCGTAGCGGGGCTAGTCGCGGCGATATTTATCTGGATCGTTTTGATGCCGTTTGCCGTGCATAAAAGCGCCAAATTTATCTCTCAAAACGTCGCGAAATG
The DNA here is from genome assembly GCA_937896205.1 of uncultured Campylobacter sp. GTDB lineage: Bacteria > Campylobacterota > Campylobacteria > Campylobacterales > Campylobacteraceae > Campylobacter_A. The sequence continues at coordinate 684 of CALBNA010000052.1, forward strand.
GCTAAACTACGTGTGCGCGGTCATTTTGCTGGGGTTTGCGTTCTTTTTACTTTATAAACTATTTTTATAAAATTTAGCTTTTATAATTAACTTAAGTAAATAATGATAAAATGAGATAAAATTTTTAGAGAAGTTTAATGCAAAATTTAGATTTTAAAAAGTCGATGACGCAGTTTATCGTCCTGCCGATCGCCGTGCTCGTGATCTGCTCGTGTCTAGCTATGGGTTTTATATTTTATAAAAAGCTACAAGATTCCTCCGACTATATCTCAAACATCGATATACAGAGCAAGGTGGAGTCTTATATGAACATATTGCAAATGATTTATAAAGACGTGGCAAAGCGCGACGTAGAGGAGTTTCAAAGATATAGCGAATTAGCAAATTCTATTCCGTCGTGGATGGTGAAGCAAACAGGCGAAAAAAATGAGCTCATCATCCTAGCTAGCTCGCAACAACCAAGCTTAATCGGGGAAAATTTACCCTATAAATTTTGCGGTATGGATGCTAATGCACACGCAGAGTTAGCTCGCAACGGAGCCTATAAAAGTATAAAACTAATCCCAGACAATAAAGCCGAGATCTGCTATTTTAAAAATATAGACGGCGCGATAATAGGCTACAATATGGTTCAAGGCGTTAAAATTTCCGGTTTTGACGATCCGCTTTTTGCGCAGTGGTTTATCGTGAATATGAAAAATACATTTATCGTAACGAGCGTAATGGTGCTTATTTGTATTTTTCAATATTTGCTTTTTTATAGAAGCATAAGAAATAATCAAGTCTCCCTAATGAAAACTAATGCCAAGCTCGTAGCCAATAATGCCGAGATGCAAAAGCGGCTTTATAGAGATTCTCTTACGGGTTTGCCTAATAAAACAGCTCTGGAGCGTGATCTGGAGGCGATGAAAAGCCC
>CALBNA010000053.1 GCA_937896205.1 uncultured Campylobacter sp.
AAAAATATAAAGCCTCAAAAAAATAAATTTATCTATCGTGCCTTGGTTTAAAAAGAGTTAATTAAAGATAACCGGTATAAGTAAAAATTTATATATACGGTGATACAATTCTTAAATGACAAGATAATGATTTTGATACGGCTTACCATATAGTAATAGAAGTTATTGACGCTTTCAAATTTAAGCCGCCTGACATCCGCGCATAAAACAAAATAATCTAGAAGGAAGCATCATGAATGGGTTTAATTTTAACATAGCTTGCATATTGGCTATTTGTTTAGCGAGCGCTGACGCAAAAGACGTCGATTTTAGTACCTTGGAAGTCTCGGCTACTGAGGTCAAAAATAGCGAAAAGGCGTTTTCGACGCCTGGAGCCGTTAGTTCGCGAGAGGATATTAGAAGCGAAAATCAAAGTATAGACTCCGTAGTTAGAAGCTTGCCAGGCAGCTACACGCAAATAGACCAATCCCAGGGTAGCGTGTCCGTAAATATCCGCGGGCTTACAGGGCTTGGGCGCGTAAACACGATGATAGACGGAGTTACGCAGACTTATTACGGTACGTCGAGCGATACGGGTGGGGTTCATAACTTTACCGGCAACATTGGCACTTCAGCCTTTGGAGCACTCATAGATCAAAATTTCCTAGTAGGTATAGACATCGAGAGAGGAAGTTTTAGCGGTGCTCAAAACGGACTTATGGGAAGTGCGAATTTTAGAACCATAGGCGTAAATGACGTTATAACTGACGACCACATTTTTGGCTTTTTAGGTAGATATAGCTATGGCTCAAACGGCGTGGGGCCAAGCTATATGGGTAGTGTCGCGGCAAAAAAAGAATTTGACGGCGGACAAAGCCTAGGCGTACTTTTTGGGTATAGCGGTAAAAAAATCTCGCAAGACTATAAGATAGGCGGCGGCGGCAAAATAAAAGACAATGATAAAGACATCGACGGAGACGGCGTGCCTGATTTGCCTACGGCGTTAGATACCGATTCGCTGGAGCAGCGCCCCAAAAGCTATCTTTTTAAGCTGGAATACGATAGTGAGATAAACAAAGCTATTTTGGCATATAGGAGATATAGCAACTATCTAGCTAAAAGAGATATAACTAGCGACAACTATCAGCTTGATTATCGTTTTGATCCGTATTCTGACCTGATCGATATAAATTTGCTCTTATCTTATAATAAAACCAGACAAATTTACGATAAAAAAGCAAGACTGGCGTGGGCGGATCTTGAAAAGGGGATGAAATTTAAAAATAGTTCTCTGGTTTTTGATCTTAGCAATACCTTTTTGTTTGATATAACAGATAAGCTTAAATTTAGCTCAAAACTAGGCATAAATGCCCTAAATAACGAATATAAACGCGTTACTGGAGACGAGGCGTACTCTACGCTTAGGACGTCGTATCCTATACCAGACGGTAAACAAAAGATATTTAATTATTATTTAGATAATTCGCTTGAGTACGACATTTTTACCTTCGATGCAAATTTAAATCTCGTAAATTGGAAAACGAGCGGTATAAAAGGCAAATGCTTAGCAGGTAATCCTTACTGCTCTCCACAAGAGGCCGGAGACTTTAAAAGAAAAGATACGGATTTAAACTATTCTCTCATGGCTTCAGCCAAGATTGACGAGTTGTTTTCGCCGTTTATCAGCTACGAAAGGACGACTAGGCCGCTAAACGTGCAGGAGCTCTTCTCGTCGGGCACGGTTTATGAAGATATAAACACCGGGCTAAAACCAGAAACCGCAAAAACCTATCAGATCGGCTTTAATAGCCACAAGCACGGTATTTTTTCGGACGACGACGTTTTTGGGCTTAAAGCCGCTTACTACAATACTAAAATAAAAAATTTTATCTACGATAGGATAATCGGCTACACAAATGCTAGCGGCGACGTTACGATGTTTTTGGCTAGATTAAATGACAAAGCCACCTTAAAAGGCTTTGAGCTCGAGTTTTTATACGATATGGACGTATTTTACGCCAAAGCCTCATACACTCGTCAAAAATCTTCCTATCAGCCCTCAGATAGTTTCGCGCTAGACTGGACGAACGGACCTGCTAGTGGAACTACGCAGTTTAGCGAACTGCCGAAATATTACGCTACGATAGACGTTGGAACTAGGCTTTTTAATGAAAAGTTAGTTCTTGGTTCTATAGCCAAAATTACTGGTAAGGCAAAAAGGATAAATCCTAAATTTAACTGGGGTGCTTTTGACGAAAATGATCCGAGATTTAAGATTATCAATACACAAGAACTGCCAAAAATCCCAACTATTTTCGATTTTTACCTCACCTTCGAGCCGATTAAAAATTTAACCTTTAAATTTGAAGTGCAAAACGTATTCGACAAAAACTACATGGACGCGCTTTATACTTATAACTCATCTTACTCCAGCGACGTATTTAACGACGACATCACTATCTTTAACAACGCTGCCAGGGGTAGGACGATACTGGGGAGTTTTGAGTATAGATATTAAATTTAACGACCGAGTCGCCGCGATAAAAGCGGCGCTCTTGGTTTCTGCTCTAAAATTGACTTACATAATCTTTTTTTGCTAAATTTGACCGCATATAAATTTAAGCCTATTTTGCTACTATTTCAGACGAAAATTAACTCAAATGGAGAATACGTGAAAAAATTGATCTTTGTTACGGTGCTTTGGGCGTTTAGCTTTAGCCTCATCGGCGAGTTTTTGGCGGGGCGAGTGGATAGCTACTTTGCCGCGTTTTCGCGCGTCGTGCTTGCGCTTGGCGTATTTTTGCCCTTTATGATTAAGGATTTTGCCGCGCAAAACCTCGCTCTATACGCCAAAGTAGCCGCGATCGGCGCGGTGCAGATCGGCGCAATGTATATCTTTTACTACAACTCGTTTGCATACCTTAGCGTCGCTGAGGTTGCGCTCTTTACGATATTTACGCCGTTTTACGTGAGCGTGGTTTATGACGTGCTCGCAGGCAGGCTTAGGCTGCTGTATCTCTTTAGCGTGGGCACGGCGGTTTTGGGCGCGCTCATCATCAAGTACGGCAGCGTAAATAGCGACTTTTGGCACGGATTTTTGCTCGTACAGGGGGCGAATTTATGCTTTGGCGTTGGACAGAGCGCGTATAAATTTTTGTTAGAAAAGCGTGATTTTAACGAACAAAGAGGTGTTTTTGGCTACTTTTTCGTCGGAGCCGCGGCGGTTACGGGCATAGCCTTTGCCATGTTTGGCAATCCTGAAAAGATCAACCTCGACCTCACGCAGGGTGCGGTTTTGCTGTGGCTTGGTATCGGAGCTAGCGGTCTAGGATACTTTTTATGGAACAAAGGCGCATGCGAGGTAGATAGCGGAACTCTAGCCATCATGAATAACACTCTCATACCTGCAGCCATCATCGTAAATTTAGTATTTTGGCATAAAGATGCGGATATACTAAGACTCTGCCTAGGCGGTGCGGTGATTTATATCTCGCTACTCATTCATAACAAAATCATCGCACACTACGAGCTAGCAAGCATAGCGGCAAAATAACCTAAATTTGAAGCCAAATTAGGCTAAATTTAAAACTAGCGGCGAGACCAAACATCGCCGCTTTACTTGACGGCAGTGGGTATTTTAAATTTGAGTTTTAAAAAGGATCAGATATGCACGACGCCGCAGCACTTCTAATCGCACTCATTTTTCTAATCGTAAGCTTCTTTGTTGCTTTAATCGCCCCCAAAGGCAAACGCAAGCTACTTTGGCTTTTTGCTTGGTTTATGGTGTTTTTCGGGGATATTGTCGTGCTTAAAGCAATTATGGCTTATTATGATTTTAAATATGCTAAGATAAATATCTATGAAAAGCCCGCTATCAGAGCATATTATGCTGGAGAAAGAGAAATAGTCGAATAGAATAGAAGCGGTTTTCCTTTGATAGATCCAACCAATTGGCTAAATTTCCCTGTAAATACGACCGATGCGAATTTCATATCTTTGATAAACGGCTACGTAAATTTTATAGACTACAAAGAAAAAAGCGAAAATCCCGCCACAAACGGTAAATATTTTAGAATTTATCTGGATGACTATACTGCAAAAGAGTGCTTTTTATCTGCCGATTTAAGTATAAGGGGTTTTCTAACGAGTATCCCGATAACGTATGAAGAATTAAATATATTTTTTAATCAACTGCAATCAAATCATGAAAGCGAGGATAAAATAATCAGAGAGATAAGATCGTTACTTGATGATAGAAATGCCTCGACGATAGATATAGAGCCGTCTGAGATATTAAGCTACATAAAACACGATATGAAAGATCTCAAACAAATCTACAAAGACAAATGCGTAGCTCGCAAAGAAATCAATGAAGATGAGATAGCTGGTATAGAGTTGGTATTGGAAAAAGAAAATAGGATGACGGACTGGCGCATAGAGCCGGCACCAAATATCAAAACCTTTCTTGACGACCTAATCGGTCTAAGTTTTAACTACGGCGGAATCATAAAAGATAGACAAACAGGCAGGATACTAGCCGATAATATATACGAAAACGTAAGATACCAAGGAGCGTTAGGCGAAAGCTTTATAAAGGCTTTTGGAAGCGAGTCGAGAGGATACTGGATATCTTGCGATAGCGGCAGGGAAAAGTATTTAGACGTATGTAATCAAAAAATGATAGTTGAGTTCTTTAAAAAGGACAGAAAATGAGAAAGCTTTAGATAGCTATACGTTAAACTCAAGCGCAAATTTGACGCGCCAAAGAGTCTGTCAAATTTGTAAATTATACTATCTCTAAAACCGCGGTGATGTCGGCCATGCCTTGCGTGTACATAGCTGACGTAACGAGTGCGTCTGCGCCTGTGGCGGCAAATTCTCGGACGTTTTTTAGATTTATCCCGCCGCTTGCGACTAGGGCCGCGTTTGGAGCGATCTTGTCTCGCAAGTCTACTGCTCGCTTTACTGTTTCTGGCGTAAATTTATCGCACTGCACGACGTCGGCGCCCGCTCTTAAAAGCGCTTCGCAATCATCTAAATTTTCGCATTCAACGGCTATTTTTCGCTCAGGAGCTTTTGCTTTAAAGGTTGAAATTTGAGCCAAAAACTCCTCATACGAGTCATAAGCCTTGATGTGATTTTTAAAAAACAGCACGCTATCGCTCAAATTTAGCCTGTGCACGCCGCAGCCGCCCTCAAGCACGGCTTTTAGGCAAAATTTCTTGGCAAACG
>CALBNA010000054.1 GCA_937896205.1 uncultured Campylobacter sp.
GCCCTTTATCTAAGATGATTTTTTAAATTCGGATTTTCTAAAATTTAACCTCAAAACCGTTTGCGCCGTATCTTGCAAAGTTAAATTTCATCGCAGCAAATTTAACCGCTGCCAAATAAACCAAAATTCGCCAAATTTAATCGCCTCAAAATGCAAAATTTGATCTCAAAACGCCCGTGCCCGCTCGCTCAATCAAATTTAAACCCGTTTTGGCTATAATCGCGCCCTAATTTATAAAAAAGGAAAAAAATGTTTGATTGGATTTTTTCGCCCGAGGCGTGGCTGTCGCTCGTGACGCTGACGGGGCTTGAGATCGTGCTTGGTATCGACAACATCATATTTATCGCGATCCTAGTGGGCAAGCTCCCGCCCGAGCAACGTGACAAAGGCCGCATTTTAGGGCTTTCGCTTGCGATGCTAACGAGGATTGCGCTGCTGCTTTCATTATTTTGGATTATGAAGCTTACCAAGCCGCTATTTAGCGTGTTTGACTTTACGATCACGGGGCGCGATTTGGTGCTGATTTTAGGCGGACTTTTCCTCATCGGCAAGTCCACGCTCGAGATCCACTCAAGCGTCAGCGGCGAGCACGAGGAGCACTCGGCGAGCAAAGGGCATGCGAGTTTTTGGGTCGTTATCGCAGAGATCGCCGTGCTTGACATCGTCTTTTCGCTCGATAGCGTCATCACCGCAGTGGGCATGGCAAATCACATCGAGATCATGATCCTAGCCGTGATACTTGCCGTGGGCGTGATGATGTTTGCGTCTAAGGGCATTTCAAATTTCGTCGATAACAACCCGACGATCAAAATTCTCGCGCTTGCGTTCTTGATCCTGATCGGCTTTACGCTTGTGGGCGAGGGGCTTGGTATGCACGTGCCTAAGGGCTACGTTTACTTTGCGATGGCGTTTTCACTGGGCGTGGAGCTCATCAACATCTACGCCCGCAAAAAGTCGGCAAAACGTGCGCAAGAGGCTCAAAAGTAAAATTTGAGCCTTTAAATTTGCTTTTGGGCGCACAGGGCGGCAAATTTGACGCTTCGGTTTTTTGAGGCGCCAAATTTAAGCAGGGCGAATTTGAGCGGTAAATTTAAAAAGCAAAGGAACTAGCGTGGACGTAAAAGGCGAATTTTTAGAGATTTTGGAGGGGCTTAGGAGCGAAAAGCTGGCGGCATTTTCGCAAAAGCTCATCAAAAGCCCCGAAATTTTAGGCGTAAAAACTCCCGAACTAAGACGCCTGGCAAAGCGAAATTTCGCTCGGTTAAATCTAAAGCAGATCGCCGAATACGAGCCCTTTTTTCACGAGGAGTTCATGCTAAAGGGCTTTTTGATAATGCTCATAAAAGACGACGAAGCTAAATTTAAGCTAGCGAGCGAGTTTATCAAAACGATGCCAAACTGGGCTGTGACGGACGGTTTTGAGCCTAAATTTGCGGGCGCACGCTACGTAGATGCGCTGCTAAAGCAGGCTCTAGGCTCAAATTTAGAATACGAAAAGCGATTTTTCTACGTTTATTTTATGCGCAATTTTAACGCGCTTCCGCTTGAGCGGTTTTTTGAAATTTGCGCCGAGGAAAAAGACGAACGATACTACGTGCAAATGGCGGCGGCTTGGTGTTTAGCCGAGGTTTTTATCAAATTTGACGGCGCGGGGCGAGAGCTGCTAGAGAGCGGGCGACTGAGTAAATTTACCCACAATAAAACGATCTCAAAGATCCGCGACAGCTACCGCGTGCCAAAAGACGTAAAAGACGCGCTTTTGGAGCTCAAAATCAAGTGAATCTCACAAAAGAGCCCATAAATAAGCTCGTGCTGCGCCTAGCCGCACCTGCGGGCGTCGCCATGAGCTTTAACACGCTTTACAACGTGACGGGCGTGTTTTTTGCCGCGCACATCTCGACTCAGGCGCTGGCGGGCTTTTCGATGAGTTTTTTGCTCTACATCAGCGTCGTGGGCGTGGGGCTTGGCTTTGGCTCGGCGCTAACGGCGCTTGTGGGCAACGCGCTTGGCGGAGGCAAAGAAAAACTCGCTAAAATTTACGCCGCAAAAGGCGTGTTTTTCGTATTTCTTTGCGCGGTTTTTATGGGACTTTCGGGCTTTATTTTTACGCCGCATTTGCTTAAAATTTTAGGCGCGAACGAGGAGTTTTTACGCGAAGCCATGGCGTATAACCGTGTAATATTCCTTGCTTCGCCGTTTTTCTTACTCATAAAATCGCTAAACGGCGTGCTGGTAGCCGCGGGCGACACAAAGAGCCTGCGAAATTGGCTTTTTGCGGGACTTTTTATAAATTTGGGCTTTTGCTTTTTTTATGTGGATTTTTGCGGACTGGGTATCGGAGGGATAGCGCTGGCGACGGCTTCGGTGCAGCTTTTAGGCTCGATATTTTTAGGCGTAAAGGTCGTAAGAATGGGTATGATAAATTTTTTAAATTTACGCTCATTTGCGCCTGAGCTTGCCATCTACCGTAAAATTTTAGCCCAAGCCTTGCCCGCATGCCTAAACTATCTCTCGATGTCGCTTGGCGGGCTCGTTCTCATGCATTTTATCAGCCGTTACGGCACGCACGCGGTCGCAGGCTACGGGCTAGCTCTTCGCATCGAGCAGATCGTAATGCTACCTACGACTGGCATCGCGTCGGCGGTTCTTGGTATCGTGTCGCAAAACTTCGGCGCGCGAGAATACGCCAGAGTGCGTAGCTGCTACGCCTATGCGGTTAAATTTTTAGCGGTTTACTGCGTTTTTGCGGCGGCTTTTTGCCTTGGGCTCGGCGGGATTTTGGTTGGGTTTTTTGACGAGACGCCTGAGGTCGTGAGCGCGGCGAGGGGCTATTTTGCGGTAAATTCGCTAGCTTTTATGGGCTATGCGCTCATAAATCTCTCCGGCTCGACGCTTCAAGGCGTAAAAAGGCCTGCGGCGGTTTTTGTTTTAAATTTTACTCGCCAGATAGTGCTACAAATGGCGCTCTACTCGCTTGTAGCCGATGTTTTTGGCGGCGAGTTGCAAGATATTTTTAAGGCGATGTTTTTTAACGTTTGGCTGATCGGGCTAACTTTTTTCTTTTATACAAAATTTGTTCTTGCCCGAGTTTGCGCGACTTGAAGCAAAAATTTTCGTAAATTTTCAAATTTAAGCTTATTTTTCTTGACATAGCTTATTTTTTTGGCTACAATGCGCCTTTTCAATAAGTAGGCTAAACTCGCAATGCCTCGGGGTGTAGCGCAGGCTGGTTAGCGCATCTGGTTTGGGACCAGAGGGCCGAAGGTTCGAATCCTTTCACCCCGACCATTTGTTAGATGGTGAGTGTAGCTCAGTCGGTTAGAGCATCAGATTGTGGTCCTGAGGGTCGTGGGTTCGATTCCCATCACTCACCCCACTTGGGCGCTCGTAGCTCAATTGGATAGAGCGACAGACTTCGGATCTGTAGGTTATGGGTTCGACTCCTATCGGGCGCGCCACTTTGTTTTTATGCGCTCATAGCTCAGCTGGATAGAGCAACGGCCTTCTAAGCCGTAGGCCTCAGGTTCGAATCCTGATGGGCGTACCACTTTATTATTGTTGTGCGGATGTGGTGAAATTGGCAGACACGCCAGACTTAGGATCTGGTGCCCCACGGCGTGAAGGTTCAAGTCCTTTCATCCGCACCATCCAAAACTCCCTAAAATACGGTATTTCAAGATTTAAGCTTTCAAAAGGTAACCCAATGGGTAGCCCAAACTTTATGCTGTTTAGCTTCTAAACCAATTTTAAAAACTACTATATTGTCTGATTGCTTCTTTGCAAAGACGCGAGAAAGTATATTTTTCTAAAATGGTATGCTTTTTGTATTTTTTCTAGATTTAAGAATCTTATATAAGCTGGTGTTTAAATTTTAGTATCACTGTAAGATGATATCGTCGTAAAACCTTAGCCAAAATAAACAAATAGCCTGACAACTATTATAGCAATCAGCCTAATTTAAAAAGACAAAAGGCTATTTTTATTATATTATTGGTGATTTTTGATGCTTGCCTTGGTTGTCTTCAAAATGAAAATCTAAAATATGCCCTAGGATCGTCGCTAAATAAATTCGGATCGTTTATTATATCGCTATCCTTATCGGCTTTGGTTTGATATCGCTTTAGTACAGAGCTATTTGATATTTCCTTAAGCTCCCGATTAATTCCAATTTTTATCAAAAAAGCCCTAAAATGTGAGATTTACTATTGTTTATATTTCCATTATATTCTATTTCTTTTTGTTTTTTGCATCATGGTTCCGAAAAACATGGAATCTCTTTTAAAAATATTATTTTAGAAGATACCATAAAGTTGAGTTAAGTGCCTTTTTTCAGAACTTTTCACTACTCTTTGCAAAATAGATGCCTAGAGAGATGCTACAATGTTTTTCAAAGTCCTAATTCTGTCTCTTATA
>CALBNA010000055.1 GCA_937896205.1 uncultured Campylobacter sp.
CGTGGGCTCGGAGATGTGTATAAGAGACAGATGCGAGATAGATTTATCCGCCGCGATATTTTCCAGACTCGCGCTTATCGGCGTTCTTAATGCGTAAACTTTCATCTTAGTCCGATATTTAATTTTTGCTTTAAAGCGTCCAAAATTTTATCCATTATCGCCGCTACTTCCTCGTCCTCGAGCGTTTTTTGTATATCTTGGAAGTTAAATTTGACGCTCAGGCTTACGTCGTCCCCTAGCTTTTCGTCCGAGTATACATCAACCGGCGCAAATTCTTTTAGACACTCGATTTTTAGCGCATTTATGCACTCTTTTATCGCTTCAAATTTCATGGTTTTAGGAACGATTAGACTTAAATCTCTACTGATAGCCGGAAATTTCGAGTAAGCCTTGACGACTGCACCGTCAAATTTAAGCTTCTCAAACTCTATCTCGCAAAGATAGGTTCGCGGTAAGTCGCGCGCAGCCTCGACTCGCACATCCACGCGGCCGATATAGCCCACGCAAACGCCGTTTTGATAGATTTTAGCTTGTTCAAATTCGCTTAGGTATTTTACGTCGTCGCAGGCTTTTAGCTCAAATTCGCCGACCGCGTTTCTAACGGCCGTCGCAAAGCCTAAGAAGTCGATATCGGCAGGCTTTGCGCCGTTTAGTAGGCTAGGCTCTTTTGTAAGTCCGCTAGCTACGAAGCCAAATCTCTCGCTTTGCTCGCCATCCTCGCTAAATACGCTACCGAATTCAAAAATTTTGACCGATTTTCGCTGATTTTTTACGTTTCGCTCGGCCGATTTTAGTAAGTGATTTGCAAGCGTCGGTCTTAGAGTGTTTAGCTCGCTATTTATCGGGTTGGCTATCTCGGCCTTACAAGGCGCAAAACCGAGCGCCGCTAGCTCGCTCGCGTCGTCAAATACATAATGCACGCTCTCGAAAAATCCGGCCGCGGCCGCTTTTTTACGTAAATTTAGCGCGTTTTTGTAGTCGGTAAAAGTATCGTTTATGCGGTTTGCTTCGCTAAAATTTAACGGCTTTGAGGCGATATTGTCGATACCGACCATTCGCACGATCTCTTCGCAGACGTCCTGCGCATTTACGATATCGTGACGAAATAGCGGAACTTTAGCGTTCGCGCCCTCTTTTTCGGCATTAAAAGTTAGGCTAAATCCAAGCTTTTTAAGTATCCTCACGACGTCGTTTTGCGCGACTTCCTGACCGATCATTTTTTGCATTTCGCTCATCGTAAAGCTCACGACTTTCGGCTCTCGCGTCATCACGCTTTGCTGAGAACCGGCATAAAGCGCGACCAATTTTAGCGCGGCCAGCTGTTTAAATAAAAAATCAGCGCCAAAGCCGACGTTTGGCTCACTGCCTCTTAATGAGCGATAGGCCTGCGATTGGCGCGGCATTTGCTTGTCTTCGTAAACCGTAGTCGCGATCACTTGAGGATCGGTGTAGCTAGCCTCCACTATGATTAGTTTGCTGTTTTCGTCAAGTCTAGCCGCATCGGTCTGATATATGCCGCCCACGCCCAAAAGCTCGCCGCCGGCCAAAATTTCAGTCGCTAAATTTGCGCCTTTTTGTAGGTCAAAAACCGCGCGCTCATCGTCTTTTTTGAGCTTGGCGTAATCATACGCGCTAAAAAGCACGCCGGTTGAGTGCGTAGCGTAGTCTAGCAGGCGTTCTATGCGGTTTTGTTTATCGCACTCGATCAGCGCCAAACGGATCTTCATCAGCAAATTTTCGTCAAAATATTCTTTTATCTCAAAAGCGCGGTACTGAAAACTGCTTTGTAAATTTTCCTCGGCATGGATAGCCAAAATGCGCCCGATCCCGAGCAAATTTTCGCCCTCTTCGTATCTGGCGGCATCTTTTAGCGGCAGATCAAGCGCAGCCGATAGATCCCTCGCTACGCCGTAGACGCTCAGGCAGTCGCCGCGGTTTGGCGTTAGCTCGATCTCGATGATGTCGTCGTTTAGTAGCGGATATTCGCAAATTTCCTTACCAAGTTTTAGCTCGCCGATACTTTCATCTAGCGGCATTATGCCGTCGTTTGTTTTTACGAGGCCTAGCTCCACGGATGAGCAGATCATGCCGTTTGACTCGACGCCGCGCAGTTTTGCCCTCTTTATCTCTAGTCCGCTTGGCATAACGGCGCCAGATAGCGCCACAGGTACAAACTGTCCGGCCTCGACGTTTTTCGCGCCACAGACGATTTGTAGCGTCTCGCCGCCCACATCTACTTGGCAAACGCTTAGCTTCTCGGCATTTTCGTGCTTTATCTTACTTTTTACGTAGCCCACGACGATGTTTTTAGGCACCCTGATCTCTTTAAAGCTATCAACCTCGAGTCCGATCGAATTTAACGTCTTTAGCAGCGTTTCGCTCGTTACGCCCGAGATATCCAGCCATTCGCTTAGCCAATTTCTTGAAATTATCATTTAAACTGCTCCAATAATCTTAAATCTCCCTCGAAAAGCGAGCGCAAATCAGGAATTTGATGAAGCAGCATCGCAAATCTCTCGACTCCGAGTCCAAATGCGTATCCGCTCACGTTTTTATAGCCGACGGCTTTAAAGACGTTTGGATCGACCACGCCGCACCCTAGCACCTCGAGCCAACCCGTTTGCTTGCACACGCGACATCCCTCGCCGTGACAGAAAATACAGCTGATATCGACCTCCGCGCTAGGCTCCGTAAACGGAAAAAAGCTAGGGCGAAAGCGCACTTTAACGTCGCCGAACATATATTTTAAGAAATTTTCAAGCATTGATTTTAAATTTGCAAAGCTCACTGCGCCGCCCTCCTCGACTACGAGGCCTTCTACCTGATGAAACATCGGCGTGTGCGTTAGGTCCATATCGCGGCGAAATACCGTTCCTGGCGCTATCATGCGGATCGGCGGCTTTTTGCTCATCATCGTGCGCACCTGAACTGGGCTAGTGTGTGTACGAAGCAGCCTAAAATCCTTAAAATAAAACGTATCTTGCATATCGCGCGCAGGGTGATATTTAGGCAAATTTAGCGCCTCGAAGTTGTGGAAATCATCTTCTATGAGCGGTCCTGTCTCAAGCGAGAAATTTTGCATCATAAAGTACTCTATGATCTTATCCATCGTAGCCATCACGGAATGCAGCGCGCCCACTCCCGAAGGCTCGTTAAATAGCGTGATGTCGATAGCTTCAGCCTTCATCTTGGCTTTTATCTCGCCGCTTTCAAGCTCGGTTTTTTTAGCCGCTAAAAGCGCCTCAAATTCGTCTCTTAGCTTGTTTAAATTTGCCGCAAATTCCTTCTTGGCCGCTTCGTCCATATCCTTAAGCTTAGCAAACTCAGACGTGATCGCGCCCTTTTTGCCCAGTAGCGCGACGCGAATCTTGTCTAAATCCGCCAAATTCCCGCATTTTGCGATACTTTCTCTATACTCTTGCAAGTTTTTACCTTTACTGAATTTTAGGATAGATTGTAGTCAAAATTTGATAAAATCTGCCTAAAAGGCGGGAAATTTTAACTTTTACTTGTTATAATTAAGCCAAATTTTAACCAGGAGAAAATCATGACGATATTCGAAAAAATCGTAGCAGGCGAAATACCTTGCAACAAAGTACTAGAAAACGACAAATTTTTAGCCTTTAATGACATAAACCCAAAGGCTCCGATTCATATTTTAATCATCCCAAAAAAACACTTTGAAAATTTCCAGGAGATGGACGGGGCGCTGATGGGTGAGATGACGAAATTTATCCAAGAGGTCGCGGTGCTAATGGGCGTAGATAAGAGCGGATACCGCCTGGTCACAAACTGCGGCGAAAACGGCGGCCAAGAGGTCATGCACCTGCACTTTCATCTGCTAGCCGGAGCAAAGCTTGGCTGGGTGGACACCGCAACCGATCCGCAAAGTACGTTTTAAATTTTAAATTTACGCTCGAAATTTGAGCGTAAATTTGACTTAGCGAGCCGTCCGCAAGCACGGCAAACTCGCTAAATCTCCAAAAAGACCGCCAAGTCCTTGCTGGGCTGGGCGGTTTAATTAATAATATTATTTCCTAGCCGCTCTAACCGCGTCCAAAAGCGTCTCAAAGCCGACTTTGCTCGAGTTTTCCACATCTTTTAGTATTTCCACTCCGGCGGCATTATCTTTACTGCTATCCGCAAAGATCTTGATCGCTTTCTCTAG
>CALBNA010000056.1 GCA_937896205.1 uncultured Campylobacter sp.
AGGGTCGTCTGCGGCGGTTAAATTTGATGGCACTACGGGCGAGTTTTAAATTTGATTGCAAGATAAATTTGCGAGATAAAGATTTGGGTTTTACCCGCACCTTTATAAGGTTTTGTGGAGGATTGTTGAGTTAAAAAAACGAGTCGTGGTCAAATTTGAGTTATAAATTTAACCGCGCCCGTTTGAGAGCCAAATTTGACTCAAATTTTATCGGCCGACTTTAAAATCGGCCAAAAAGCTTCCGTCTCTGCGTCAAAGCGCAAGCGGCGCGTAATCAAAATACCGGCAGTATCGCTCCGTTGTATCTTTTTAGAATAAACTCTTTCGTCTCGGGGCTGGTTGCGGCTTTAACGAGAGCTTTGATTTTTGGGCTATTTTCGTTGCCCGCTTTGACCGCGATGATGTTGGCGTACGGGCTTTCGGTACCTTCGATAGCTAGCGCGTCTTTTTTAGGATTCATGCCGATGTCAAGGACGAAATTTGTGCTGATGGCGGCAAGGTCTACTTCATCCAGAGCACGAGGTATCTGCGCGCCCTCAAGCTCGACAAAATTTAGGTGTTTCGGATTTTTCACTATATCTTTTGGCGTGGCTAGCTCGGCGCTCTTATCTAGCTCTATGAGGCCGGCTTTTTGCAGGATGTTTAGAGCGCGGTTGCCGTTAGTCGGGTCGTAGGCGATCGCGACTTTAGCGCCGTCTTTTAGCTCGCTTAGGCTCTTTATCTTTTTAGAGTAAAAGCCAAGCGGCTCGAGATGTATCGCCGCGGCGGTTATCAGAGTCGTGCCCTTGGTTTCATTGTGATTTTTTAGATACGGCCAGTGCTGAAAGAAATTTGCGTCTAAATCGCCATCTTGCGTCGCTAAATTCGGGATTGAGTAGTCGTTTATCTCTTTGATGACTAGATCGTAGCCCTCTTTTGCTAGGACCGGTTTGATAAACTCCATGATCTCTGCATGAGGCACAGGCGAGACGGCTACTACGATAGTGTGATCCTTGTCTGCTGCGTAGAGGTTAAAGGCTAGCGCTAAACTTGCTAAAATTTTAAAAACTTTCATTATATTTTCCTTTTTTGTTTTAAAAAAACGGCGCTAAAAAGGTAAAAGCCTGTCTCTTATACACATC
>CALBNA010000057.1 GCA_937896205.1 uncultured Campylobacter sp.
CTATCCTCTTCGTCGGCAGCGTCAGATGTGTATAAGAGACAGCCGCGAAATTGCGCTTTTCCTTTAAAGATAGCTTTATCTAAATTTACTACGTCATTAAATTTGGCTTCTGTAAAAATTAAGTCACTTTCAAAACAAGCTTCTTTGAAAAGCATTTCACAGTTAATTGTGCTCCTATTAAAACTTAGCTTTTGGTTAAATGTAGCCTTAATAAATTTTATGTTTATCCCGTCAAACTGCCTTGCGTGCAAATTAAGCTCGCAATCAAATTCGGCACTTGAGAAATCTAGAACGCTAAATTTCCCTATATCCATAGTAAATTTTTGTTTAAAATAGGCGGCTTCAAATTTTACCTCCCTCAACTCCTTTTCTGTGGATAACGTAAAGGACTTATTAAAAGTACTGATTGCAAAAGATATATCTTCTCTAGCATTTTTAGATACGAAATCACCGTTAAATACGCACGAATGAAAATACGCATATCCATCTACGTAAACTTCTTTTGCAAATTCGCATCCGCTAAACGTGCTGTTATTACTGATGTCGCGTAAAAATACTTCGTTTTCAAATTTACAGGAGCCGATGTTAGGAAGGTTGGAATTTACAATTATAACCTTCCGCTTAATTTTATTTAAATACTCTATAGATATTGAGTTGTCCATAATATCGCATTTATAAAGGACAATATTAAATTCGTCGCTTTGCAGATATTTTTCTAAATTTATATGATTGATGAAGTCTGATTTTAGATTTAAATAAAAACCTTTAAAAATAAAAAAATCTGCTCATTGTACTTGCATTTTTCAATAAAACAATCTTCACTGTCTTGCCCCGACGCATACAAAGCATCTATATTGCCGCTAAGAATCCCAAGCTCCTGAAGCCTTTCAAGTTCTTTTTGCTCAATTTCTTCTTTTGGCGCATCCAAAATTTTATCTATATCTAAACCCATTTTTTAAACCTCGCTATCAGGCACATGCTAAAATTTATATTATGTGAAATATTATCAAAAACCAACTTGCGAATTAATTATTAAGAAACAAAAACAGATAACGGATTTTAGCTCGCCTTCATCTTAAATTTAGTTTCAAATTTTAAAATTACCCAAATAAGATAAAGCAGGAAAAACCATGAAAATCCTAAAATTTCTATTTTTACTTCCGCTTCTAGCGATCGGTGCGCAGGCACTGGAGCCAAAAATCGTAATGAAGCCCGAAGCGAGCCTAAAAAACGGGCTTTACTACGTAAAAGGTAAGCTCTACGACGGCACGCTAAAGATGCTTCGATACAGCGCCGAGGACCTATATGACGTAAATGCGATGGGCATGGTCTATCCGAGGCTAAAACCGCTACCGCCTACTCTCATACGCGAGATAGACGTGCAGGGCGGCATAGCGGTGCGATATAGAGACTATTTTGACGGTAGAGATAAACCCTCAAACGAATACCCCCTAAAAAACGGCGTCCGCGAGGGCACAGCTAAGCACTACCACGCAGATAGCGGCGCTCTGATGGGCGAGAGCGAATACAAAAATGACGTTCGCGACGGGCGCTATCGCCGCTACTACTTTGACGAGGGCGGCGCGTTAAAGCAGGAGGGCGCCTACAAGGTGGACAAGCGAGAGGGCGTATTTACCGACTATTACGTTAGCGGCGAGATTAGCGCGCGCAGTCCCTATGTCGGCGGGCTACGAAACGGCGAGGATGTAGACTACTACAAAAGCGGCAAAATCCGCGGCGTGCGAACCTATAAAAACGACAAGCGAGAGGGTGCGGGAAAATGGTACTACGAAAGCGGCGCCGTGGAGGAGACGGGCGAATATAAAAACGACCGCAAAAACGGCGTTTGGAAGCGATTTTACGAAAACGGCAAAACGCTAGTGGTAGAAAATTACAAAGACGGCGAAAAGGACGGCGTCGCGCGCGAATATTACCCAAGCGGCAAGCTGCGAGGCGAATACGAGTATAAAGACGGCCGCCAAACGGGCTCGGGGCTGGACTACTACGAGAGCGGAGCGCTGGCTGCAAAAGTGATGTTTAAAAACGGACGCTATCACGGGCTGTACGAGGAATATCACGAAAACGGCGCGCTAAAAGCCAAAGTGACGTTTGAGGACGGGCTGGAGGTCGGCACGGCGAAACACTATTACGCAAATGGCAAACTCGAAGCCGAGGGCGAATTTGAGCGCGGCAGGCTCATCCGCGCCAAGAGGTACGATAGAGACGGCAAACTAATCAGCGACAAGTCGGATAAAAACGGACTGCCGAGGGAGTAAATTCGGCTAAATTCGCGTGGCTAATTCGCGTCGTTTAAATTTGGTTTTGAGGCCATAATTTTTGGCATTTGTACCGCTTTGGCGGGAAATTTGGCACGCAAAGCTGAAAAAGCCGAGTAAAATTCCCGCAAAATTTTATAAATTTTGCCGTGCTTTCGGGTAAATTTTGCCCGCGTAACGTGCAAATTTCTAGGTAAGCAAGACGAGGCGCATATGGGGCAAGTGAACAGTGATGTTTACAATAGTGGACGGCGCAAGATGCATGAAATTTTACGGCAAAATGCGGTTTTAGGCATTTGCGGGCGTAAAACAGAGGCGGTTTGGGCGTCAAGCTAGCATTTAAAAGACGCCGAAGCGACTCTGACAAAGCGCGCCAAAAACATAGGCGCGAGACTTGCGGACGCGAACGGGTAAAATTTGCAAACGTTTTTTCTTGCAAAAAGGTAAAGCTTTGCCAAACCGCAAAGGCCGTAAATTTAATCCGCCCGCGCGAAGTAATCAAAACGCCGCTTTGAGCCGATAAAATTTACGCGTCAAAGAGAAAATTTGCTCGCAAATTCGGATCGTAAGCGCCGAATTTAAGCTCTCTTCCTAGCCGAACGTTTAAATTTCCTTTGTAAATTCGGCCCCATCGGTTCGTTAAATTTAGTGCATTTATTTCGTTAAATTTGCTCTTTCGCGGCGGACTAAATTTAAATTTAGAGCAAATTTAATTTAAAATCATAAAATCGTCGAAATTTAAGGAGCAAATATGAAAAAAATCGGCCTAATCGGCGGGATGAGTTTTGAGTCTACGATAACGTATTACGAGCAAATAAATCGCAAAATAAACGAGCGTCTAGGCGGGCTAAGCAGCGCGGAGATACTGCTAAGCAGTGTAAATTTCGAGGAGATCGAGGCTTGCCAGCGCGAAAACAGATGGGAGGACGCGGGCGAAATTTTGGCGCGGCACGCGAGGATTTTGCAAGGCGGCGGGGCGGATTTTATATTCATCTGCACAAATACGATGCACAGGTGCTTTGACGCCGTGCAAAGCGCCGTTAGCGTGCCCGTAGCGCATATCGCGGACGCCACGTTAAAAGCGCTAAAAAACGCCGGCGTCGCCAAAGTGGGGTTGCTTGGAACCGTTTATACGATGACGCAGGATTTTTACAAAAGTCGGTTGATAGAGGGCGGCGCGGAGGTGCTTTTGCCAAGCGCGGAGGATATGGCAGAAGTAAATCGCGTCATCTTTGAGGAGCTTTGCTACGGCAAAATCGCGCCTAGCTCAAAGGCGAATTTCTTGCGCATCATAGAGGATTTTAGGTCGCGCGGCGCGCAAGGAGCGATACTTGGCTGCACCGAGATAGGCATGCTGGTATCGCAGGCGGATACGGATATGCGGCTTTTTGATACGACGCAGATACACATTGACGCGGCGGTTGAGGCGGCGCTGTCGTAGTTTTTAGACGCAAAGGGGTTAAATTTACTCCGCGTCTTTAGATAAATTTGCGTAAATTTACGGTTTGCAGGGCATTTTACTTTTGGCGCTACGATTTTTATATCGTATTTTTAGACCCGCAAACGATAAATCTTATAAAAGGTAAAAGCAAGAATGGGTAAAATGTGGAGCAAACAGCGTTAAAAACGCTGTTTTAGCAGATAGAAACATAAGGAAAAATAAGAACTAAAAACGTAAAATTTGCAAAATTTAGGTTTTTTGCATTTTGAAAGCCAAACCTTCAATTTGCCTCAAAAGCTTCAAAAACAGCTTCAAAATCCCTTTAAACCACGCCTTTTTTGACATGCGCCGCACCCTATGATAGTGCAATTTTCTAAATTTTTGCCGTCTATTAAGGTAGGCTCGTATTTTTCATTATCCAAAAATAGAGCTATAGCCTTCGTTATCAGGTTTTTATAATTGCTTGACGAATGCGTTGCCGCCCCAGTTTATGACGTGTGCATTGCCGCTTTTGCCGTGCTTATAAAAAAGAAGTTTGTCGTTAGAGATATCGCAACTCTTAAATTTGCGCGCCTTAATTTCGCCGATATTTAACGAGATTTGGGCGGTTTTATGCGCTGATTTCTTGGATCTGATCAAGTAAATTTAATAAACGTTACGAATTTCTACTTAGATGATAACAACTATCATAACTAAGCTATTTTTTAGCTAATCTATTTTATAATAATCACAATCAAATAAACAGGAGCACAAAATGTCAGTTTTAGTTATCGGAGCCGACGAGATAACGCCTATAAAAGCAGTCCTAAAAGACCTCGGCGCGGAAGCGATCGAGCACTGGGACGCGCGTAACGAAAACCGCGTAAATCGCAAACCGATCCCGCAAGATACCGAGTGCGTCGTGATGTTAACCAGTTTTCTAAACCACAACACGATGAAAACGATAAAAAACCAAGCTAAAAAGCGCAATATTCCGATCGTCTGCGCCAAAAGAAGCGTTAGCTGCGTATTTAGCGAGTATTGCAAAGTCTTTGGGCTAGATAAGGAATTTGGATGCTGCAAGGTAAAAGACTAATAGATGAAATTCGGCTTTTTATCAGGTATTGGAGAAATAACTCCAAGTATTTTTTCAGGGCTTGATGCGGTAAATAAAGCCCGAGTTTTTATAAATTTATACAACTGTTGCGCAGGTCGCGAGCTAAAAATTCCTCTTATTTATGCGTATTCGGGCTTAAATTTGGAGGAAATTTTTCTAAAACGTATCGATGACTTGTGCGAGTTTAAAAATCCTAGCCGAAGTAAAATTTCAAGCTTTTGCATCGCTTCAAACGCCGTTATCTGCGCCTATAAATCAGGCAAATTTGATGCCGTCCCGCCACTAGCCGTCTCTCCCAAACACCCGGCCGCCAAGCTAATCCTTATGCTAAAATCCCAAAACGGAATATGTTTTGACGCGGACATAATGTTTTCTCAGTTTGTTTATGATAAAATACGCGCCAAACATTTTGATAAAAACGTTTATTTTCAAGACGGGATTATCTTTGCAGAGCAGGATGGGCGCAAGCTTTTTGGCGTTATGCCGTGCTTTAAAGAGATAACCAAAGAGCGGTTTCATCTGGCTAACTGCGAGATCGCTAGGGGCTTTGAGGCGCTTAGCGGAGGGGAGTTTGACAGGATGTTCATCGTAGCTCCGAGAAATGCGAATTTCTCGCGCTACATCGAGGTTAAGCGGGAGTGCGGACGCGGCGGATCGCTGCGACTGGTGCCCTACACGATAAGTCATCATATTTTTTAAAGGAAATTTAAATGATAGGTATCATTTTTGGAAGCAGTATGGGAAATACTGAGGAGGCGGCGAGCTTTTTGGCCGAGAATTTGGGGCTAGAAAACGAGCTTTTAAACGTAGCAAACTGCGACGCGGCTAAGCTAAACGGCTTTGACAAGCTGATTTTGGGCGTTTCTACCTGGGGTACGGGCGACCTGCAAGACGACTGGGACGCGTTTGATTTTGGCGGACTAAAGCTTAGCGGTAAGACGGTCGCGATATTTGGCACGGGCGACGCGGAGAGCTACGCAGATAGTTTTTGCGGCGCGATGGGCAAGCTATACGACGAGGTCGTAAAAGCTGGCGCAAACGTCGTGGGCGCAGTATCCGTGGACGGATATAAATTTGACGAATCAGAAGCCGTAAGAGGCGGTAAATTCGTCGGTCTGCCGCTTGATGCGGACAACGAAAGCGAAAAAACCGAGCCTAGAATCAGCGCTTGGATAGAGCAGATCAAACCTCATTTTGCTTAAAATTTAATACTTTTAGTCGGGCTTTTTGCCCGATTTTTCAATCCCAACAAAAACCATTCTAGCTACTAAAATCCAATCTTTTAAATTTCAGTTTTCTTTAAAATCTTAAAGGTAGAATTAAATTTATTTTTTAAATTTAGGAGAAAGTATGGCGTATCAAGAGGAGTATTGGCAAAACTTTTATGAAAAAGCATGGGCGACAAGGGCTAAATTTATGGATGAGTGCCTAAAAAACGGACTCAATAGCTATCAAGCCGTAAAAATGCTGGAGAAAAAGGAGCGGCTACACGAGTTAAGTTTGGATAACGTTACAAACGAGATGGTTTGGGAGAAGCGAAAGCTTTTTAGTACGAATGTTTTAAGATTCGTCGAAATCCCGGTTGCTAGACTCACCACTAGACAAGGGACTGAGCTAATCGTGCCTTTTCACTCGTCGTTTAACTTCTATGATATGCTGATAGATATCATCGACGAGACGGGGCCTTACGATAGTATCGTGGAGCTTGGTTGCGGATACGGTCGAAATTTGATTGAAATTTTTTATAGGGGCGGACCGACGAACGTGCGGTATTTTGGTGGAGAATTTACGCAAAGCGGCGTAGAGATCGCTAGCAAGCTAGCCGCCGCGACGCCTAAAATGAATGCTAAGTTTTTCCATTTTAATCACCTAGAGCCTAGTCTTGAAGGGTTAGATTTGGATAAAAAGGCCTTTGTTTTTACATGCCACTCTATCGAGCAGGTTAAAGAGATCCCGCCACAGTGGTTTGACGTAGTAGCAAATGCCGCCGACTTCGTGCGCTGCGCTCATTTAGAACCGTTTGGGTTTCAAATAGAAGGAGCAAACGACGCTGTTAGCGAAAGACAAAGAGGGTTTTTTAAAACTCAAGGTTGGAACGTCAATTTTGCCGAGACCTTCTTTAACGCCGCCAGACGAAACGTTATCGCCATAGAC
>CALBNA010000058.1 GCA_937896205.1 uncultured Campylobacter sp.
CGTGGGCTCGGAGATGTGTATAAGAGACAGAATATAGACTCCCTTTATTCCGCAATTTAAAAAATTAAACACAATTTCTTATTTATTAAATAATATAACATTTTTTTATAAAAATCAATATTAAATAAAGAGAGCTTTGAAAGCGCGAAAATCGACCTGAAGCTTAGCATAAACGCATTTTTAAACTCGGAGTTTATCGGCGAGGATAGACTGCGTTTGGAGCTTTATAGGCGGCTTAGCAAGTGCAAAGAGGTTGCCGAGGTTTATGAGATAGAGGGTGAGATCGAGGATAGATTCGGCAAGCCGGACATCTACACCAAGCAGTTTTTAAGCCTCATTATAATTAAAATTCTAGCGATAAAAGCGGGCTTTAAAGCCATCTCAAACGCCGAGCAAAACATCGCGCTAACCGCGCAAAACGGCGAGCAAACCAAGCTAAAATCAAAGAGCAAAGACGATGATGACGTGATAGAGGAGATATTGATCTATCTTAGAAAACTAAACAAAGGACGGGCGGAAAAATGATAGACTGGAATACGACTGCCGCAGCGATTTATAGGCGTAAATTTGGCGCTTTAAAGGGTGTGATAGACGTTGATTTCACGCAGCTTGAGGGGCTTATCGGGATCGAAAAGCAAAAAGAAGAGCTTGTAGAAAATACGCAAAATTTTTTAGAGGGCAAGGGTGCAAATCACGCGATACTGTGGGGTGCGCGAGGATGTGGTAAAAGTAGCCTGGTTAAGGCTGTTTTTACTAAATTTTACACAGATGGCTTGCGGCTAATCGAGCTAAAAAACGACGAGCTAGAGATGATACCAGAGATCATTTACGAGATTAGGGATAGCAGTTTTAAATTTATCGTTTTTTGCGACGACCTTAGCTTTGAGGCTGGGGACAGGAGCTATAAATTTTTAAAACCCGTACTTGAAGGTTCGATAGAAAAGGCGCCTAAAAACGTGCTTGTCTACGCTACTTCAAACCGCCGCCACCTGATCAGTGAGCTAAAAAGCGACAACGAAGGCGCAAAGGTCGGCGAGACGGAGCTGCACTATAGCGACGCGGTTGAGGAAAAGATCGCGCTTAGCGATAGATTCGGGCTTTGGCTCAGCTTTTATCAGGGCAGCTTTACGGACTATCTAAAGATCGTGGATTTTTATTTTAAAGATTTCGTAGGCGACAGAGCGATGCTTCATGAGCTGGCTAAGCAATACGCCCAGCTTCGCGCGAGCCGCTCGGGACGCACCGCGAGGCAGTTTTACTTAAGCTATAAAGATAAAATTTGATGGCAAATTTAACTAGGGTGGGATTTATCGGCGACATCGTCGGGCGCGCGGGGCGAAGCGCGGTGATGCAAATTTTACCCAAATTTAAGCGAGAATTCGAGCTTGACTTTATCGTTGCAAACGCCGAAAACGCAAGCGGAGGCTTTGGCCTTACCGCGACCAACGCGCACGAGCTGCTGGGCTGCGGTATCGACGCGATCACGGGCGGCAATCACAGCTTTGATAAAAAAGACGTGGTAGCGCTGATGGACGCCCTGCCTATCATCCGTCCGTATAACCACTTCGCGGGCACGGCCGGGCGCGGCGCGATAAATTTGAGTAAAGAGGGCAAAAGCCTAAGCGTGGTAAATTTGATGGGGCACTACGGCTTGCCGCATACGAACAACGCCTTTTTGGAGGCCGAGCGCGCACTAGGCGAGTGCGAGAGCGAAAATATCCTAATAGACTTTCACGCCGAGGCCACGAGCGAGAAAAACGCCTTTTTTAGGCTATTTTGCGGGCGAGTAGGCGCGATAGCCGGCACTCACACGCACGTAGGCACCGATGATCTTCAAATTTTAAACGGCACGGCCTACGTGAGCGACGTAGGGCTTAGCGGGGCGTTTGACGGCGTCATCGGTATGGACGCGGAAGCGCCTGTGAAGAGCTTTTTAACGGGCCTTAAGCACTCGTTTAAGGTAAATGAAAAATGCAGGCGAATCTTTCAAATGGTCGTGTTTGAATTTGACGGCGGGCGCTGCATGGATGCCTTTAAGGTCCGCGTGATAGACGGCGTTAGCGAGCCTTTGGTGCAGCGAGCGGTTAAATTTATATAAACGAGAGCAAATTTGAGCCACGCAAGGCTAGCGACGGCTTTTACTCAAATTTAAGCGCGGCAGCGTTTGGCAGCGTTTTGGACGATAAATTTGAGCAAGAGCCGCACGCTAAATTTGCTAAAAAACAAAGAAAAAAGGAAAAACCATGGATAGCACGCAGCTTTTTTTGGCGCTAAAAAACGCGGGTGTAAAGGCTGACGCAGACGGCCCTCTTTGGTGGCCAAATGCGGGCACCTTTGAGGTCGTGGTCGGCGCCGTTTTGATACAAAATACCAACTGGAAAAACGCAGACAAAGCGCTAAATAATCTAAAAAACGCAAATTTGATGAGCGTGGAGGGCATCGTAAAAACGCCAGTGGCCGAGCTAGCCTTGCTAATAAAACCTAGCGGCTTTTATAACACCAAGGCAAAACGCCTAAAAACGCTTTGCGATGCGATTTTTAAAAAATTCGGCGATTTTGAAAATTTCAAAAAAAACGTGAGCCGCGAGTGGCTGCTAGACGTCAAAGGCATCGGCGCGGAGAGCTGCGACGCGGTGCTTTGCTACGCGTGCGGACGCGACGTGATGGTCGTAGATAGCTACGCTTTACGGATTTTGAGCTTTTTGGGATATGAGTTTGAAAACTACGAAGAGGCGCGCGAATGGCTAGAGGCCTTAGATAGCGAGCAAATTTGCAAAGCCTACGGGCGCGAGCTAGAGATGAATGAAATTTATGCCAAATTTCACGGCAAGATAGTGGAGTTTTGCAAAGCGCATTTTAACGGCAAGAAGCTAGACGACGCCGGCGAAGAGATACTAAAATCCATAAAATAGGAGTAAAGATGAAGATAAATTTTATAAATTTACAAGCCCAGTATCAAAAATACAAAAACGAAATCGACGAGCAGATCAAAGAGGTGCTGGATAGCTCGGTCTATATCGGCGGCAAGGTCGGCGAGCTGGAGCAAAATCTGGCTAAATTTAGCGGCGCAAAGCATGCGATAGCTTGCAGTAGCGGTACGGACGCGCTACTACTTGCCTTTATGGCGCTTGATATAAAGCCCGGCGACGAGGTCATCACGACGCCTTTTACCTTTATCGCTACGGCCGAGATGATAGCGTTTTTAGGCGCAAAGCCCGTGTTCGTCGATATCGACGAGAGGACGTATAATATCGATCCAAATTTGATTGAGGCAAAGATCACGCCAAAGACCAAGGCTATCGTGCCGGTGTCGCTTTTTGGGCAGGCGGCGGATATGGCGGCAATAAACGCTATCGCGCAAAAGCACAGCCTAACCGTCATCGAGGACGCTGCACAAAGTTTTGGCGCGAGCCAAAACGGCGTAAAGTCCTGCAATCTCTCGCGCATCGCTACGACCTCGTTTTTCCCGGCTAAGCCGCTTGGCTGCTATGGCGATGGCGGAGCGATATTTACGGACGACGACGCCCTAAACGAAAAGATGCGCATCCTGCTAAACCACGGCCAGTCCGAGCGCTACATCCACAAATATGTCGGCATAAACGGCAGACTCGATGCCATCCAGGCGGGCATTTTAAATGTCAAACTAAAATACCTTGACGCCGAAATCGCAAAACGCCAAGAGATCGCGGCGCGGTATTCTTGCGAGCTAAAGGGCGTCGTAGCGCCTTTCGTCGCGCAGGGCAATGTCTCTGCGTGGGCGCAGTACTGTATCCGCGTAAAAGATAGAGCGAAAATGCTAGAAATCTGCACGCAAAAAGGCGTACCGACGGGGGTTTATTACCCCGTGCCGCTGCATTTGCAAGAGGTATTTAAATATCTTGGCTACAAGCGGGGTGATTTTGCTGTGAGCGAGGCTGTAGCGCAGGATATAATGGCGCTGCCGATGTCCGCGTTTGTGACCAAAGAGGAGCAAGACTACGTCATCGAGGTTATAAATAATGCTTAAATTTGCGCTCATAGGTCTTGGCGTCATGGGTAAAAACCACTACCGCGCGCTGCAAAACGTCGCAGGCGTGCAGATAGCCGCACTTTGCGATCCGTTTTGCAAGGAAAATTTCGCGCATAAAATTTATACTGAACTTGATGAGATGCTAGAGAGCGAAAATTTAGACGCCGCCGTCATCGCTACGCCGACCTCGCTACATAAAGAAGCGGCGCTAAAATGCATGCGAAAGGGACTAAATTTGCTCATCGAAAAGCCCGTTTGCGCAAATGCCGCAGACGCTCAAATTTTACTTGAGGAAGCTAAACGGCGAGATATAAAGGTAGCCGTCGGGCACGTCGAGCGCTTTAATCCCGCGATCATAGCGCTAAAAAAAGAGCTAGCAAACGAGGAAATTTATAGCGTGCAAATAACCAGAAACGCGCCATTTCCGCAGCGAATCACGGACGTGGGGATACTGGCCGATCTAGCCGTGCACGATATAGATCTTATTAGATTTTTAAGCGGCAAAGAGATAAAAAGCGCGGATATAAAAAGCTCGCGCAAAATCCACGCCAAATTTGAAGATAACGCGGTTTTGTCGTTTGAGCTTGAGGGCGAGATAACGGCTCTCATCGCTACTAGCTGGCTAGCGCACAGACGCAAAAGAATGGTCGAGGTCGCGTGCAAAGGGGCGGTTTATGAGGCTGATTTACTAAATCAGAGCCTTGTTAAATTTAGCGAATTTGACGCAAGCGCGTGCAAAATGCAAAATATATTCGTCAAAAGAACCGATCCGCTAACAAGCGAGCTAGAGGACTTCGTGCGTCTTTTAGGCGACAAGAAAAGCGTGGGCGCTAGCATAGAAGACAGCTTAAAAACGCTAAAAATCATAGAGAGTGCGAGCTAAATTTTAGTCTGAAATATAAAAGAAAATTTATTTTTTTATATTTTATTTATATTTATGGAAAAAGAAGTTATTATTACACGATTTTTTCAAAAGGAGTCTAAATGATATATGAAAACATCGTCCAAACCACCGGTCAAACCCCGATCGTAAGGATAAATAGTGTGCACGAAGAGAGCATGGCTGAAATTTACGCTAAGCTTGAGTTTTTTAACCCGGGCGGCTCGGTAAAAGATAGAATCGCCGCAAATATGATCCTAGGTATGCAAAAAGAGGGTATGCTAAAAAAAGGCGACGTCATCGTGGAGCCAACTAGCGGTAACACCGGCATAGGCGCGGCTATGGTCGGCGCAGCGCTAGGATACAAGGTCGTGCTAGTGATGCCTGAAACCATGAGTATGGAAAGACGCAAGCTGCAAAAGGCTTATGGAGCGGAACTAGTGCTAACCGAGGGTGCAAAGGGCATGAAGGGCGCGATCGAAAAAGCGACCGAGCTCGTGCGAGAAAAAGGCTACGTAATGCTAAGCCAGTTTGAAAATAAATTTAACCCACAGGCTCACGAGCTAACTACGGCAAAAGAGATCATGGATGATTTTAAAGAGCTTGACGCGTTTGTAGCCGGCGTAGGCACTGGCGGCACGCTAAGCGGCACGGCAAGAGCGCTAAAAGCAAATGGCTATAAAACTAAAATCGTAGCCGTCGAGCCAAACGACTCCGCCGTGATCTCGGGCGAAAAGCCGGGCCCGCACAAGATCCAGGGTATCGGCGCGGGCTTTATCCCGGCTACGCTTGAGACCGCCTATATCGACGAGATAGAGCGCGTGGATAACGATGAGGCCTTTGAGGTAGCTAGAAAGCTGGCTAAAGAGGAAGGCATCCTGTTAGGTATCTCGGGCGGCGCGGCTTTGGCGGCTGCAGTGAAGGTCGCAAAGAGGCTAGGTAAGGGCAAAAAGGTGCTTTTCATAGCTCCTGATAACGGCGAGAGGTATCTTAGTACTCCGCTTTACGAGGCGTGATTTGGGACTGATAGCCGAACTAAACGAACTAGTCGCGACCGTACGCGAGAAAGACCCCTCGGTGGCCTCGTGCTGCTACGGGGCCATCCTCGTCAACACTCCGGGTATCCATGCCGTCTTTTTTCATAGATTCGCGCATTTTTTACACGTTAAAAAGTGGCGATTTACGGCGCGCTTCGTCTCGCAGATGTCGCGTTTTTTAACTGGCATCGAGATACATCCTGGTGCCAAGATCGGTAGGCGGCTTTTTATCGATCACGGCATGGGCGTAGTGATCGGAGAGACGGCTGAGGTGGGCGACGATGTACTGATCTATCATCAAGTAACTCTGGGCGGCACGGGCAAAGAGTGCTGCAAGCGCCACCCGACCGTAAAAAACGGCGTCACGATAGCAGCCGGCGCAAAGGTGCTAGGAAACATCCTAATCGGCGAAAATGCCAAAATAGGCGCGAACTCGGTCGTGCTAAAAGACGTGCCAGATAACGCCACGGTCGTAGGCATCCCCGCTAGGATCGTGCGGATAAACGGCGAACGAGTCGGCGAGTAGGTTAAATTTGCGCCGATCTAGGCTGCTATTTTTATAAAATTATTCTTTTTATTCTGTTAAATTTGAAAATTTGTAAGATTTTTATAGGGCAGGCAGAAGCAGCGGATGCTTTTGCGAGTTTGTATTTGGCTTTAAATTTATCAAATTTAACTACGGCAAATTTAGTTAAATTTACTCATCAAATATCGGGAGTTTAGGCTCTTTTACTTTTTGTGTTTTACTGCCGATGTTTAAATTTCGCGCAACATTCGCGGCGCTCAAATTTTTATTATCGTCAAATTTATCAGTCTGCAC
>CALBNA010000059.1 GCA_937896205.1 uncultured Campylobacter sp.
GTTTAACACAATGTAAAATTTATTTAAAAATTATTACTTTTAAATGTATTTAGATGTATAATGGAGATAGAAAATCTTTTCAAGGAGCACCCATGAAAAATCTAGTTGCTTTTCTAGTTATCCTAGGTATCATCGGCGGTATCGCCATGAAGTATATTAACGCCTTTCCGGTACTCGACGAGACGGTCAAAGAGAAATGGGCTCAGGTGCAAAACCAATACAAACGCCGCGCCGATCTTATCCCAAATTTGGTAAAAACAGTTCAAGGCTACGCTAGCCACGAGGAAGGCGTATTTAAGGAAGTAACGGAAGCTAGAAGCAAGGCTTCTCAGATGACGATCGACGTTAGCTCGATAGACGATCCTGCTAAGCTAAAAGAGTTTGAAAACGCTCAAAAAACTTTAGGCGGCGCGCTATCTAGGCTAATGGCTATCACCGAGAACTACCCTCAGCTAAAAGCCGATCAAAATTTCCTCTCCCTTCAAAGTCAGCTTGAAGGTACGGAAAATCGCATCGCGGTCGCTAGAAAGGACTATATCGCAGCGGTCAAGGACTATAACATCGCCCTTCGCAAGATACCGGATAAGTTTATAGCCGCAATTTTTTATCCAGAGCTCAAAACTCGTGCGACGTTTGAAGCAAGCGAGTCCGAACAAAGCGCACCGGACGTATCTTTCGCCAAATAACCCAACCAAGGTACAAAAATGAAACGCATTTTATCTACTTTATTTTGCGTTTTTACGCTTTTAGGACTTACGGCTATAAATTTATCGGCAGCAGATAATGCTACCGAACAAAACAAAACCGTAAAAGAAAAAACTACTCAAACATCAAACGAAAAGAGTTCAAATTTCCCTATATTAACGGGTAGAGTAGTAGATCAAGCAAGAGTGCTAAGCCAGAGCACAAAAGACGAACTAGAAACATTACTAGCCACTCACGAAAACAATACCACTAATCAAGTAGTAGTAGCTACTATAGAATCTCTAGGTAACGCTCAAATAGAAGAGTACTCCATAGAACTAGCTAGACGTTGGGGTATAGGACAAAAAGGTAAAGATAACGGAGTAGTATTAGTAGTAGCTCCAAACGACAAACAAGTACGCATAGAGGTAGGATACGGCCTAGAAGGTACTCTAACAGACGCTCTTAGTAGCAGTATCATAAACTACTACATAATCCCTGAGTTTAAAAAAGGCGATATCCAAAACGGCATAAACATAGGCATACAAAAGATCATCGCTCTACTTGATGGGGATGAGGGGGTTAAGGAGGAGATAGAAAAGCAAGATGAGACGCCTGTGGAAGCCTACGGGATAGTAGTTGGCATGGTGATGGTATTTGCTTCGGCTATTTTCGGCGCGGCAGCTCTGCGAATCGGAGCTAGCGCGACGCTATCGGGCTTTATCTCGGGCGTAGTCGCAGGGACGTTTGGTATCGAGAATCTGCTTGTTAGAGGCGGGGTCTTGCTCGTTCTTTTTGTGCTGCTTTTTTACCTAATGCGAAATATGAAAACCGGCGGCAGAGGCTCGTACGGCGGTGGCAGCT
>CALBNA010000060.1 GCA_937896205.1 uncultured Campylobacter sp.
AGACAGGGGTATGCATCTAGCAGTTACGAACGCGAAAGTGCGAAGTAAAGGAAGGCGACGCTCTACTCCGCTTTGCTCGTAGCTGTAAACAGAGCGTATGTAGAGCCCCTTCCACCTCCCAAGAAAAATAAAAAGCTTGACTAAAAAGAGAACTTTTATTTTGCGGCCCTCGCTTTGTCCTCGCACTATTTCTTAACGCATAAAAGTAAAGCTGCTTAAGGCAAATTAAGGTTTCGGCATCAAATTTAAAAACCAAATTTAGCACTTTCAAGATGTGGGTCTGGGTGAGTAAAATTTAAAGTAAAGCCAAAAATAGGGCGCAAATTTATGAGTTTAAAATGCACCCGTTTTTTGAGCAAATTTTACCGCCAAGCGGCGGCAAATTTATATTCCTTTAAATGCTGCTCTTGCTTTTTCTAGGTCGTTTGCGTCTGGGTGAGTTGCGGCTCTAGCCCATCTGGCTTCGCGCTCCGGAGTTACGGCGTAGCGCGGGTCGTTTGGCGCTGCTTCGCCCATTTTGCGTAGCTGCTCGATGACTTTTGGATCGATGGCGCCTTGACAGTAAAATTCGCGTAAAATTTCATTTTCGCCCTCGCGCAATACGACTTTTGCCTTTTCTAGGCAGTTCATCGCGTGCTCGTGCTCGGGATCCATGCCTAGCGTCATAAACAGGCCGACTTTTTTGCCCTTTACCTCGCGTAAAAAGCGTTTAAATTTAGGCTCGGCATCGCCCTTATCGACGTAAAATCCAAGCGCGATAAAGTCGTATCGGTCCAAATCTAGATGCAGATCCTCGCTAAATTTGACCGCTTCGCAGCCAAGCTCGTTTGCGATGGCAAGACCGACTTTCTCGGTATTTCCGGTCGCGCTCGTATAGATAACTATTTTTTTCATTCAAAGTCCTTTTGTGAGATATTTGCTACTTCGGTGCCGATCGACATGCCCCAAAATACGCCGTCCGTCGTGTAGTTTAAAAAGCCGTTTTCTATGTGCATATAGCCTTTGCTTTCGCATTTTTTGAAAAACTCCATTAGCGCACTAAACGTCTCGTTGCTAACTAGGCTTTTTACCTGCGCGAGGTCGATTTTTGGGTACATAAAGAGGCTTTTTAGCCGCGCTTCGGCACGCTGTTTATCGTCTACTTTGTTTATCATACGCATTTTTTCTTTAGCGTTATAGATGTCGTAGTAGCCTAGCCTTCCGCCAGAGCCCCTACCTAACGGCAGGATATCGGCACCCTCGTGGCTTAGGCGGATATACTGATAGCGGTCGCGGCCGATGCGGTTAAATTTAGTATGCTCTAGCACCTCGTAGTTACCCGTGCCCAGCAGCTTTTCAAAGAAAGCGTTGTGCAGCTCGTGCTCGTAGTTCACGTCGTAGTAGTCCTGCGACACGGTCTTTGCGAGCTGCGATTTTTCAAAAAGCTGAAGCGAATAAAAGCTCGTGCTGTCGATGTTTAGCTCATCGACTAGGCGGGCGTCTTCTAGCACTTCGTCTATCGTTTGTTCGGGGTAGTTAAATATAATATCCGTGCAAACCATGCCGCTAAAATTTTGCTTGATCATTTTTAGGTGCTCTATCGCGCCTTTTTTATCGTGGACGCGGTTTAGCAGCTTGCGGCCTTTGTCCGAAAATGTCTGCACGCCGATGCTAAAGCGGTTTACGCCTAGGCTTTCTAGCAGGCGCACTTTGCTTAAATTTAGATTATGCAGCGTGGTTTCTAGGCTAAATTCGCAGTCGTCCGAGATATTAAAATTTGAGCGCAGAGCCGTGATGATCGGTTCTAGGTGCTTTTCTTTTAGTATCGTAGGAGTTCCGCCGCCAAAATAGACGCTGCGGATATCTTTAGCTTGCAGATACGGGAATTTGCCGTATTTTTCGATCTCGCCAAGTAGATACTGCGTGTAGCTATCTAGCTCGTCTTCTAGCTTTGTGCGGTTCATCGAGCAAAACGAGCAGATATTATCACAAAAAGGCACGTGGATGTATATCACGCCGTCCTTTTGCGCAGGTAGCTCCTCGGTTAAAAATTTCTCGACCTCGGCGTTAGTCGCCATCTTTATCTTTTTGGGACGCGTCGGCCCGGCGTGCCCTTTTTGCCTGGTTTCAAACATCTATTCCTCCGTTTTGAACTCGTAAGGTTTGGTAATTATACAGTGCGATATATTTTTTAACGCTTTAATTTCTAACTCCTTTGTTATTTTCACCGCTTCGTCGTTAAAAATTTTATTTTTCCCGCGAACGGCTATTATCTTTATCTCTCCGTCAAATTTAAAATCAACCTCGACTCTAAACGTCCCGTCTAGTCTCAGCATGAGCGCTTTTTTGGGGTATTTGGCCTCGGGCTCGCGCGCCACGGTAAAGCCCACGCCCTCTTTGCAGGCGTTTTGCTCTTTTGCTTTGCCGCTATTTTGCTCGGCAGGCTGCTTTGCGGGAGTTAAATTTGAGCTAGGCTGCGCGCTTTGCTCGGCGGTTAAAATTTGAGTCGGTGCGGGCGCGGGTGCTGGTTTAAATTTAGGCTCCTCTTTTACCGTTTGCGCAGGCTTTGGCGAAATTTGCTTTTTTATTTTTGGCTTTGGGGGTTGCTTTTTCTCCTCCTTTGGCTTTTTGGGTTCGCTCTCTACCGGCTTTGGCTGTAAAATTTCGGGTTGTGGCTCGGGCTCGGGCTCAAATTTGACCAGTTCGGGCTGCGTTTCTTGCGGCCATTCCATAGGTTTTTCTAGCGGCTCGGCGCTTTGAGGCGGCACATACTCTCTAGTCTCTTTACTAGGCTCTTCTTGTGTCAAATTTAGCTTTATTTTTATCGTTTCTTGCGGTTTTGCGCTCTCTATCTGGCGCGAGTTTAACGGCAAAAAAAGCAGAGCTAAATTTAAAACGAGAGAGACTAGAAAATAGCGCATTATTTACTTAGCATCTCGTAAAATTTATCTACGGCTTCGCCTATGCGAGGCGTTCCTCTAAGTAGCAGCGAGGAGGGCACGGTGAGTACTTTGCCGTTTTTTGCGGCGGTCGTTTTTTTAAGCACCGGATTTTGTTTTAGGAAATTTTCGCCATCCCCGCCCATGCCGCCGATAACGACGATGTAGTCTGGATTTTGCGATAAGATAAACTCGGTCGATACGATCGGAGTAGAGCCTTCTACGTTATCGGCGATGTTTTTTAGTCCGAGTTTGTTAAAGATATCGCCCGGCAGCGTCTTTGAGCTAAAGCCCGTAAGCGGCGTCGAGGAAAATACCGCTAGTATCTTTTTACCCTTTACCTCGCTGTTTGCGAAAGAGTCGATTTTGGATTTTATCTCGCTTACGACTTCGCTCGCTTTTTGCTCTTTGCCCGTTACTTTGCCGATTTCTTCGATATTTTTGTAGATATCGCCGACGCTATCTGCTTTTAGCGTGAGGGTTTTTAGGTTAAATTTAGCAAGGCTCTCGTTTACGTTTGCCGAGTGAAAGCTGGTGACAACGAGATCAGGCTTTAGTTCGACGATCTGCTCGATATTTGGCTTCGTGTACGTGCCTACGCTTTTTAGTTTTACGGTTTGATCCTCGGGCCAAATTTTAGAAAACTGAAGCGTAGCGATGGCTGCCAGCTGATCCTGCGCGCCTAGCATATAGACTATCTCGACGACTGATGGGTCAAGTACGACTAGTTTTTTGGGCGCGTTTGCGGTTAAATTCGCCAAAAGACAACTGGCTGCAAGCAAAAGTGCGGCTATTTTTTTCATAGAAAATCCTTTCAAATTTGATTTGTAAATTTATCGCTTTACGGGCACTACGAACGGCATGCCGTCGTGTTCTAAAATTTCGCAGTTTAGCCCGTAAATTTCATATAAAATTTCTTTCGTATAAAGCTGCTTTGCCGTACCTGCGTAGCGTATCTCGCCGTCTTTTAGCATCACGAGTTCGTCGCAAAACATAGCGGCTAAATTTAGATCGTGCAGCACGGCTACGGTGAGTAAATTTAGCTCCCTAGTTAAATTTTCGCAGATCTTTAGCATCTGGACCCCGTAGTTTAGATCTAGCGCGCTCGTAGGCTCGTCAAGAAGCAAAATCTTTGGCTCGCTAACTAGCGCTCTAGCAAGCAGTACGCGCTGAAATTCGCCGCCGCTTAAGGAGTGGGCGCTGCGTTTGGCAAACCGCTCTACGTCAAGCAGGCGCATGATCTCGTAGGTTTTTGCAATATCGTTTGCGTCGTATCCGCTAAACTGGCTTTTTAGGTGACAAAAGCGCCCCGTCAGCACGATATCCTCGACCGTTAGAGGCATACTTAAAACCGTTTTTTGCGGCACGAAGCCTAAAATTTTAGCCAGCTCTTTTAGCGAATAATCCTCCAGCTTTTTGTTTTCTAAGGTTATTACGCCGCTATTTGGCGATAAAATTCTTAGGATATTTTTTAAAAGAGTGGATTTGCCGCAGCCGTTTGGGCCCAAAATCCCTACGAATCGACCGTTTTTGAGGCTTAAATTTACGTTTTTTAGTATCTCTTTTTTTCCGTAGCTAAAGCATAGTTTTTCTACTTTCACCTTATATGCTCCTGCTTGAGCGGATAGCTAAAAATAGAAAAAACGGAGCGCCGAAAAACGCCGTAACCACGCCAATAGGCACCTCGGTCGGGCTTAGGACGCTTTTGCCTATCGTGTCGCAGGCTAGCAGGAAAAACCCGCCCGCAAAGGCGCTAATTGGTATCAAAACGATGTTGCTCGAGGTTTTTAGTATCATGCGTAGCGTGTGCGGGATGATGAGCCCCACAAAGCCTATCATGCCCGTAAACGCGACCGAAAACGCCACGGCTAAAGACGAGACGATGAGCAGGCGTTTTTTCATCTTTTCTACGTCCACGCCTAGGCTTTGAGCCTCTTCGTCGCCGCTTAGGATGACGTTTAGCTCAAATCGCTTAAAGTAAAAATACGCCATAGATAGCACGAGAGGAACGCTTATGTAGGCGATCTTTTCCCAGTTGGCAGAGCCCACGTATCCCATCATCCACGCTACTATCTTAAAGCTATCCTCGCCGATGAGGTAGGTCGCAAAGCTCGTAAATGCGCCCAGAAACGACGAAAATGCGATACCGATGATAAGAAGCGTGGCGATGGATTTGCCTTTTTTGGAGAGTTTAAAAATGAGCACCGAAAGTATCGCCGCGCTAAAAAAGGCAAACACTCCGTAGTAAAAATCGGGCAGCTTTAAAAGATAGGCCGCCACGGCGCCAAAGGTCGCGGCGGAGGCGATGCCGATGATGTAGGGATCGGCTAACGGGTTTAAAAATACGCTTTGCACGACGACGCCAGAGCTTGCTAAAAGCATGCCGATTAAAAAGGCCATTATGACGCGAGGCAAGCGGATTTCTAGCAGGATGGTTTCCTTTATCTCGTCTATCTCGCCGCCGCTTGCAAATTTGATTATATCTTGCCACGAGATATCGGCTCCGCCAAGACTAAGCGAAAATACAAAAAGCAGCGCCGTAAGCGCCGCCAAAACCGCCGTAACTCCGTTTTTAGTAGGCATACTTAAACTCTACGTAGTAGTTTCTCTCGTCGGCGGGTTCGTATATGTCCTCTAGCTCGCTTTGATAGGAGTCGTATTTTTTGTTGAATAAATTTTTAACTCCCGCAGATACTGAAAATCCGCCTTTAAATTTATACTTCGCGCCAAGATCCACTAGTGTTCTAGAGACGGTTTGCGTCTCGTAGCCCGAGATATCGGTCACGCCAGAGTAGATCGCTCTTTTTAGCTTTGATAGGTATTTGACGTCAAGGAGTAAATTTAGATCCTTGATCGGCTCGTAATCGATGCTAGCGACAAATTTGCTCTTTTGCACGGTCGGTACTTCCATACCTTTGTTGCTACCTTTTTTAAATTCGGCTTTTACGTAGGAGAAGGTCTGGCTGGTTTTTAGGTTGTCTAAAATTTGCTGCTCGGCGTAGAGTTCGGCTCCGTATCTCCTAACGTCGTCTAAATTTATAAAAAACCAGCCGTCGGTTATGTTGTTAGTTAGCGTTCTGGTGTAGATTTCGTTTTTCGTATCGGTTAAAAACACGGTCGCGCTTATAAAATTATCATAGATCATATCCCTCACGCCAAGCTCGTAGGTTTGGTAGGTTTCTGATTTTAGATTATTTACTACGTAGTCGGTTCTGTTTGGCTTATCTACGAACTGAACTGGCGAGGGCGAGACGAAGCCGCGCTCAAATTTAAAATAAACGTTGCCGGTGTCTGAGTATTTAAAGCTAGGCGTTATCTCAAAGGCGTGGTTGTCCGAGTTTTTCTTGCCTTTAAAGGACGAATCGCTAGTTATCGTTCGGCCAGGCGTCATGGCGACGACGGAGTGCGAGCGTCTATCCATGTTGTTTCTAGCTAGCTCGAGTCTATATCCCGCGCTCAAAGAAAACTGATCGGTAAAGCCGTGCTTTTCTAGCACGTAAAACGAATGCGTTTTCTTTTCTACGTCAAATTTGGTCGTGACGTCGGCGCTTACAGTGATGGGGCCGCGTCTGCTCGTAGATTTCGAGAGTATAGATCTTTTGGCCTCTTGTCTTAAAAAGTCGTAGCCGAATATAAAATCTCCGCTGCCGTAGCCGTATTTGCCCTTAAATTTAGCCCCGGCTTGTTTGTCGGTTAGCCCTAGCGCTCCGCTGTCGCCGTCTTTGTAGGCGCTATAGGAGTCCATGGTTAGCTTTTGATAGTAAGGCGATAGATTAAACGCCAGCGCGTCGTTTAAATTTATAGAGTAGTCGGCATTTACGCTAACTCTTTTGTTTAGATAGTCGGTTTTACTTGATCCCGCTTGTCTTCTATCCTTCTCTAGCTGAGCTTTGCTTAGGGCGCCGGTAGTGCGGCTTTTGTCTTTAAAATAGCTTGAGTTTATAGATAGCGCCTGATCGTCCGTTATCTGATAGGTTAGGCCGCCCGAGACGTAGTCTTCTTTGGTTTTATCTCCGCGTCTATAGCCGTTTGAGTCAGATTTTTTCGCGTTTAGTTTCAAAGATAGCGCGTCGGTTACTCCGCCGCCCACGTTTAGGGCTACGTCTTTATATGAGTAGGAGGCGAGCTTGCTAGAGACGCCCGCGTAAAATTTCTTTTTGCTTTTTTTGGTGATGATATTTATCACGCCTCCCATCGTGCCGCTGCCGTATAGCACGGTGCCACCCCCAGGAACTATCTCTATCCTATCTACGTCCTCGATAGGTATCATATCTACGGGGATCCTAGTAGGCGTAGTGTCGATCATGTTTAGCGCGACGCCGTCCACCATCACCTTTACGGTCGTGGTCGATCTAGCCGACGAGCTCCTTCTGGAACCTTGTCCGCGCATATCTACGTTGTTGCCGTTTAGGCTGACGCCCGGAGCTTTTTCGAGGGCTTCTTTGATATCGCGGTATCCCCTGTCCTCTATCTCTTTTGCGGTTATAACGGTTACGTTTCTAACCTCGTCTTTTAGCGCGCTCTCAAAGCCAGTCGTAGTTATGACGGTGGCGTCTAGTCTAGTGGAGCTATCCTCCGCGGCGTATAAATTTATACTTGCTATCAGCGAAAGCGCGATAGCTCCTTGGCTTGATTTAGCAATCATAGTTGTTCTCCTTGGTTAAATTTACAGGGAGATAAAACCGGGTTCATTTTCTATCCTTTCGGCTTTTTCTTGATATTTAGCTCGACGTTTTGCGTGCCGCTATCTTTTAAAATAGAGATCAAATTTACGACCTCGCCGTAGTTTATAGCTCCATCTGCGTTTAGTTTGACGCTCTCTTTTTGCTTTGGGGTTAAATTTGCGATTTGAGCGGCTAGATCTGCTAAATTTAAGCTTTTTTGCTCGCCGTTTATACTCAAAAGCACTTCGCCGCTAAGCAGATAAAAAACCTCGACGTTTTTGGTATCTTTTTCGTCCAAATTTGACGCGCTTTGGGGTAGGGCGATGTCGATGTGGGCAAATTTGTTAAAAGAGGTCGTAACCATAAAAAATAGCAAAAGTACGAATATCACGTCGATCAAATTTAGCATCGAGATACCGGCGTATCTGGTCTTATCTCTGCGGACATACTTCACAGCTTCTCCTTTCAAAACTGCGGCCAAACAGGCTCATAATGCGGTTTAGATCGTTTAAGATGAAATCTATTTTCTTGCTAATCATAAGAAAAAATATCACGCAAGGAATCGCCACTATAAGCCCAAAAGCCGTCGTATAAAGCGCCTCGGAGATACCGACCGCAACGAGCGGAGCGTCTACTCCGCCGCTAAGTCCGCTAAAGGCCTTTATCATACCAACTATCGTGCCCAGTAGCCCTAGCTGCGGGCTCGCGCTCGCGCAAAGCCCCAGTATCCACGTGCGCCGCTCAAGCGAGGTTAGCTGCATGGATACGGCCTCCTCGGCGATGTAGTCGATCTGCGTTTTGCTAGCGCCTTCGCCCAAATTTTCCGCTACGAAAAGCGCGGTTTTAGCAAGCGAGTTTTTGTAGCTTTTACAAAATTCTTTGATTTTTGCGTAGTCGCCTTCTAAAATGAGATTGCAAAGCTTGATCTTAAACGAACTAGTCGCGTCTATCTCGGTAAATAAAAAATACGCTCCCTTTTCAAGAAGCACCGCAATACCGAGCACCGAGAGACAAAATATCGGCCACATAAATATACCGCCGACTTCTATATACTCAAACATTTTAATCCTAATATTAATTATCAAAAGCTGTTTATTATACCGCCGCTATCATTAATCGGTAATAAAATTTGACGAAATTTCATAGCGTTAAATAATAAAATCCAAATAACATTTCGCAGAAAAACAGAGCGTCCAAAAAGGCAAATTTAGGGCATAAAGCCCTAAATTTAGCGGTTTAGTAAGTATATTTAAACTCTACGTAGTAGTTTCTCTCGTTTGCCGGGCTATACTCGTAGATGCCGGTTTGGTTGTTTTTGCCTTGGTAGTCGTAGTATTTTTTGTTAAAGAGATTTTTTACGCCTCCTGTTATGCCAAATCCATTTTTAAATTTATACGAAACGCCTGCGTCCACGATGCTGCGAGATGAGATATTGTCGTAGTTTACGTCCTTTTTCTTTGAGTAAAATTTATAGTCCGCAAACAGGTGCAAGTCGCTCACGATCTCGTAGTCCGCGCCGAATATAAATTTGTGTTTTGATACGTAGGGCACCTCTTTGCCGGCGTTATCGCCTTTTTTGATCGTGGCGTTTACGTAGGCGTAGGACTGGCTTAAAATCAGCTTATCAAAGAGATTTTGCCTGCTAAAAAACTCAAATCCGTAGCGTCTAGTTTTTGCGATGTTGTAGTATTTCCAAGCGTCTCCGTGGTTGGCTCCGAGCTCGGCATAAGCTATCTCGTCGCTAGTGTCGGTTAAAAACACGGTAGCATTTACCGGCATGCTTGCGACGTGATCTTTTAGCCCGATCTCGTAGGTGTTAAATTTTTCCGATTTTAGGTCGTTAAATTTGTACTGCTTAGTCA
Source organism: uncultured Campylobacter sp. (assembly GCA_937896205.1). Taxonomy (GTDB): domain Bacteria; phylum Campylobacterota; class Campylobacteria; order Campylobacterales; family Campylobacteraceae; genus Campylobacter_A. Next base: position 9,445 of record CALBNA010000060.1, read on the forward strand.
CCTGATCTTTGTCGGTTAGCTGAGAAGGCGAGGGCGAGATGTAGCCGCGCTCAAATTTAAAATATACGTTTCCCGTGTCCGAGTATCTAAAATTGGGCGTAAACTCAAACGCGTGGTTGTCGATATCTCTGCCGTCGCTTATGGCGTTGTAACTAGTCATCGGAGGAAAAGGTATGCTGTTTCTAAAGCCCTTCATATCTGAAACCCTGCTGGCCTCGTACTGCGCGCGCTCGAATCTATACCCAAAGCTTAGATCGAAAATTTGGGTAAATTTATGCTTTTCCATAAAATAAAGTGCGTGAGTGGTCTTTTGTAGATCTAGCGTCGTATCGTGCTTTAGGCTTATCACGGGCGATGTTTTCACCTCGTAGTGCGACTCTCTCTCGCCTTTGTTTTGCTCGTAGTCGTAGCCAAAGATAAACTTGCCGCAGCCGTAGTCGAGCTTGTTTTTAAAATTTACGTCGTATTTTTTATCGCCGAAAAGCCCTTGCGACGGATAGCGAACGCCGCGAGCCTACTCGGTCGAGGAGGTTTTGATTTTTATTTTTTGATAATACGGCATTAAATCTACCGAGTAAAAGTCGTTAAATTTGCCCTCGTAAACGGCGCTAACGTCGATTTTCTCGTTTTCAAAGAGCTTTGTTAGACCGTTATTGGCGTTTTGTCTGCGGTTTTGCGAAACTTGATCTTGGGTTAGGGTGCCCGGATCGTTTCTTTTTGATTTAAATATACTAGGCGTCAAATTTAGCGAGTGGGAGTCGTTAAATTTGTAGTTTAGTCCGCTGCTTAGGTAGTATCCGCGCTCCTTGTAGTCGTGCCTATAGCCTTTTTGACCGAACGCTTTACCGCTAAATTTTAAAAACAGATCCTCGCTCACATTTCCGCCGACGGTGGCTGCGGCGTCGCGGTAGCTATACGAGCATATCTTGGAGCTCACGTTTGCGAAAAAATCTCGCGGCTTTTGCTTGGTGATGATATTTACCACGCCGCCTCTAGTGCCGCTGCCGTAGAGCACGGCTCAGCCTCCTGGCATCACTTCGACCTGCTCGATGTCCTCGATCGCGATCATCTCAAGCGGTATGATGCCGTGCGCCGCATCGACCATATTTATCGGCACTCCGTTTAGCATGATTTTTACGGCCATAGTAGGCGTCGCGCCGTCTCCGCGCATACCTTGTCCGCGCATGTCTATATTTTCGCCCAGGCTTGAGGTGCTGACGAAATCGACGCTAGGGATCTTTTCTACGAGCTCTTTTACCGAGCGGTAGCCGTAGGCTTCTATGTCCTCTTTGGTTGCGACGAATATATTTCTGGTCTCGTCTTTTAGCGCGCTTTCAAAACCCGTCGCCGTTACTATGGCGGAGCGTGACGTTTTGGGTTTGCGCGTTTAGGCTTGCGGCTGCGGCTAGCGACAAAAGTATAAATTTGCTGCCTTGCGCGTTTGATCTTTTTTGCTCATTTTGGCTCCCTTCGGTTTTATCATAATTAATAATGATAAAAATTTTCGTTATTCTACTGTTTTTGGTATTAATTAATAATAAAAATCAATTCTTATAATTTTGATTTACGATTATAGCGACGCTCGAGAGATTTTAGATTTAGTTTTACGGACGATGTTGTGCGTTTAAATCGTGAAATTTAAAGGCCGAATTTGAAAGGTTTTAAAATAAATTTGAAGTGGAGTAAATTTGAGAGTTAAATTTGACATAGAAGCAAGCTAAATTTGCGCTCCTGCTAATGGAGCAGAGGAGGTTTACCCCTCCATGCTATTTACGACGTTTATGACCTCGTCGCGTAGGCTCTCGACTGTTAGCTCGGCTTTTTTCTCAAACGGTACGAACACCTCGCCTTCGTCGCAGGCGATGTGCATGCCGTCCTCGGTGATGTCGGTCATTTTGACGTTTTGCGGGTTGGTAAAGCCGCCGAATTTTGCGCACATATCCTCCGTAAGGCCGATGAAGTTATCATTCATCATGCCTAGCGCCATCTCTTTGGCTTCTCTTGCTTCCTCGCTTAGCTGCATTTTGTCTCCTTGATTTTAAAATGATATCCGTTATTTTAACCGTTTTTAGCTGAATTTTAGCCCTTAACGAGCGCGATTTGCCCGTTTCGTATCTCGTAAATTTTATCCGCCGCGTCAAAATACGCATCGTCGTGACTGATCGCAAAAACAGTGTATCCTTGCGCCTTTAACTCAGGCAAAAACTCTACGTAAAAATGCCGTCTAAACTCTGGGTCTTGATCGGCCGCCCACTCGTCAAGGATCAAAAATTTGCGCTTTTCAAGCAGCGCCGCGACCATCGCGAGGCGTTTTTTCTGGCCTTGGGAGAGATTTAGCGTGCTGAAATTTCCCTCTTTGACGCTTACTTTGTTTTCTATCGACATCTTTTTTAGCAGCCCCTCTATCAGCGCTTCATCGTCGCTCATTACTTCGTCAAAGAGATAAAAGTCGCTAAACACCGCGCTAATCGTGTTTGCGTAGCTTTTTAAATTTGACTCGGTGATTTTGACGTCATCTGCGAACATCTCGCCGCTTTTTGGCGCCAGAAGTCCTGCTAGGATCATAAATAGCGTGCTTTTGCCGCTGCCGTTTTTGCCGATCAAAAATACCGTCTCGCCGCGTCTGATCTCTAAATTTATATCCTTTAGCGCAAATTCGCTCCCCTCGTCGTAGGCGAAATTTATATCTTTTAGGCGTAGTTTTTGCCAAATTTGCGGAGCCGTCTCGCCCAGCTCAAATTCAGGCTCGAATGGTGCTAGGTCTAGCTTTTTTAGCCGCTCGTAAGCGATGCGCGCGCGAAATACGCTAGGCACCGAGTAAAGCAGCATCATGAGAGGCGCTCGCAAAAAAAGTATCGCTAGCGCAACCGTGATCGCGTCTTGCAGGCTCGCGGCGTCGTAGGCTAGGCAAAAATATATCTCGATACCCACGGCGCCTAACATCACGGTGTTTAGCCAGTTGCTCATAAAGGATTGATGGATCTCGGCTTTTACGATATTTTCGCGCAGGCTTTTTGCGTTTGGAATAAAGCGGTCCCAAAAAAGCCGCTTCGCGCGGGCTAAATTTAAGCTAAGCTCCCTATGCCCCTCGATGCAGGTCTGATAGTCGCGGTACAGCGCATCCTCGCCGTTACGGCATTGTTCGTAGTATTTGTGGATATTTTTGATGAAGTATCGGCAAATCCATGTCGCCGCGCTCATCCAAAGCACCAAAAACACGAAAATCTCGGCCGAGATGTAAAGCACGTAAGCGCCCGTCGCGCCGATGATAAGCACGCCTTGGATAATGCTTGGCACCTGCATAAAGCCGTCGGTTAGGCTGCGCACGTCGCTTGAGAGCGAGGCGATCAAATTTGACTTGCCCGCGGCTACGATTTTTTGATTTGCGGTATCTAGGATCCGTTTTATCGTTTTGGCTCGCAGCTCGTAGACAAAGTCGTTGCCGATTACGCTAAGAGCGATGCGCGAGAGCACCGAAAAGCCCAAAAACAAAATCAAAAGCGCAAAAAATGCGAGCAAAATTTGAGCGTCTTGTTCTTTTAAATTTAAGAGGTATTTGTTGATAAAGGCTAGTATCAGGATACCAGAGCCGCTAAAAACGGCGCTAGATACGATCATGGCGATGATTTGCCAAAGCGTTTTTTTTGAGATTTTTTTAAACATTTTCATTCTTTTTTGAGAGCTTATTTC
>CALBNA010000061.1 GCA_937896205.1 uncultured Campylobacter sp.
ACGAGCGGATCGCCGCGAGCGTCTTATCAAGCCCCTTTTTTAAAAAGCCAAACATTAGTTGATTACCTTATTTATATCGCTTTCTAGCATCTCTTCTGGCACGAGTCCGACGTAGTGCGTGGCGTATTCGCCATTTGGTTTATAAAGCACCATGTATGGGATGCCCACGACTCCGCCTAGGGCTTTTGCGAAGAGGAAGTTGTTTTCGCCGTAGCTAATGCCGAAATTTATTTTAAATTTCTTCATAAACGCGTCTATCTCGTCTTTTGACTTGTCTTCCATTAGTACGCTTACGATTTTTAGCTTGCCTTTAAATTTATCGCTTAGGTTGTTTAGGTGCGGGATTTCTGCCTTGCACGGCGGACACCAAGTGGCAAAAAAGTTAAACAAAATCGCCTCGTCGTTACCCTCGACTTTAAAGCCTTTGTCAAATTTTTGCAGCGTCATCTTGCTCTCGTCCATGAGAGTTAGCTCAAAAGGCGCTTCTATGCTTGCGCTTGCGCTTTGGCTTTGAGTCGGAGCAGACATGGTTGTTGTCGGCGTTGCGTCGCTAGTTTTGTTTGCGTCACTTTTATTTTCATTGTCGCAACCGCTTAAAAATAGTGCCAAAAATGGTATAATCAAAAGATTTATTTTCATTTAATAATTCCTGTCTAAGATTGATTTTAGGCTTGAATTATACATAAAATTTATGAAACGAGCGTTAAATTTGATAAAAGAAGAGTTTAGGCGTGATGCGAAACGGATTTTGAAAAAAGAGGTTCAAATTTCGGCGCAGGCAAAACATTATAAGATGTTTAAGCCGCTTTTAAATTTGCTAACCGAGCTTAAAGCGAAACGGATTTTGATATTTAATCCACTTTCATATGAGCCAAATTTCTATATTTTGAGGCGCGAGCTAGCTAAAAAGTATGAAATTTTCGTTCCGTTTATGCTTGGTATTAGTTTAGAAATGGTAAAATCCAGGCTACCGCTTATATCTCGGACGAAATTTGGCGTAAAAGAGCCGCTAAGTACCAAGATATTTAAAAAGCGTATAGACGTAGCTATAGTTCCGACTCTCGGGGTGGACGGAAATATGGCGCGAATAGGGCACGGTAAAGGTTTTTACGATAGATTTTTTGCAAATTTGCCTTACCGACCTACCTTGATATTCGTTGAAATTTTAGACAATTTTACAAATGAAATCATATCCGAAGATCACGACGTTACTTGTGATTTTTACCTGACCCCGAGCAAAATTTACGTAAAAAGAGGAATCTATGATAGATATTTTAATCGGCTTAGGAGCAGGTGTGGCGGGCGTTGGCGCAGGCTATCTCATCGCTAAAAAAATTAACGACGCTAACTACAATATATTTTTAGAGCAGGCTAAGGCAAAGGCTAAAGCGATAGAATTTGAGGCTGAGCGCACGCTAAAAGACGCTAAAATCCAAGTCCAAGAGGCTGAATTTGAAGCTAAGAAAAAATACGACGACAAAACCGTAAAACTCCAAAAAGAATACACGCAAAAATTTGAAGAGATCGGCAAAAAAGAGCAAACTCTGCTAAACGAGCAAGAAATTTTAAACGAAAGCAAGGCGGAGCTAGAAAAATCCCGAAATGAAGCAAAAAGCGTCTACGAGGAAGGAATCGGGCTAAAAGCAAGCTATCAAGCTAAACTACAAGAGGCGCTAAAAGTACTCGAACATGCCGCTGGCCTAACGCAAGAAGAGGCGCGTGAAGAGGTGCTAAAAAAAGTAGAGGAAAAAAGCCGCGCCGAGATCGCTCACATCGTGCGAAAACACGAAGAAGAGGCCAAACGCGAGGCTAAAAAACGCGTAAATTATATTTTAGCGCAGGCTACGTCGCGATTTGCGGGGGAGTTTGCCGCCGAACGTCTGATAAACGTCGTAGATATCAAAAATGACGAGCTAAAAGGCCGCATAATCGGCAAAGAAGGCCGCAATATCAAGACTCTGGAAATGGTGCTAGGTGTGGATATCATCATTGACGATATGCCGCACGCTATCACGCTAAGTAGCTTTAACCTCTATAGAAGGGCGATCGCGACGCGCGTGATAGAGCTTTTGGTGCAAGACGGCCGCATACAGCCGGCAAGGATAGAGGATCTACATAAAAAAGTGTGTGAAGAATTTGAAGCTTCTATCCTGGAGGAGGGCGAAAATATCGTCATCGACCTAGGCCTTAGCAAAATCCATCCCGAGATAATGAAACTAATCGGTAAGCTAAAATTTAGAGCTAGCTACGGACAAAACGCCCTAGCTCACAGCCTCGAGGTGGCCCATCTTGCTGGCATCATCGCGGCTGAAACGGGTGGAGACGAAAAGCTGGCTAAAAGAGCAGGCTTGCTACATGACATTGGGAAGGCTTTGACGCATGAATTTGAGGGCAGCCACGTCGATTTGGGCGCTGAAATTTGCAAACGCTACAAAGAACACCCCGTCGTCATAAACGCCATCTACGCCCACCACGGACACGAGGAGGCCACTAGCGTAGAAAGCGCCGCCGTTTGCGCTGCGGACGCTCTAAGCGCGGCTCGTCCGGGAGCTCGTAGAGAGGTGTTAGAGAGCTTCCTAAAACGCGTCGAAGAGATAGAAAACATCGCAAAAAGTAAAGAAGGCATCAAGCAAGCATACGCGATAAACGCGGGCCGCGAGATCCGCGTCATCGCAAACGCCAAGCTCATCAACGACGACGAAGCGGTGCTCGTAGCTAAAGAAATCGCCGCAGAGATCGAGAGTAAGGTGCAGTATCCGGGCGAGATCAAAGTAAACGTGATTCGCGAAACTAGAGCTATAGAAATGGCGAAATAGGTCAAATTTAGGTAGAAAATGAGAAAAATTTTACTAGCGATTTTTTGCGTTTTGGCTCTAGTGGCAAACGATGAGCTCGTGCTAAACGCTTCAAATTCTTTTACGACGACGATGCGTAAAAACGCAGACGCACCGGTTAAGGCTTTGCTCCAAAATGCAAAAGCGGTCGTCGTTTTTCCAAGTATCACCAAGGTGGGCTTTGTACTGGGCGGTATGCGCGGCAAGGGCGTGATGCTCGTGGGAAATCCGTATGCGCCAAGTGAAATGATGGTCGTGGACATTAGCGGCGGCAGTATCGGGCTGCAGGCTGTCTCTTATACACATC
>CALBNA010000062.1 GCA_937896205.1 uncultured Campylobacter sp.
GCTCAGCACTTCTTGTTCGTTGCTTTCGATGACGGCTGCGCCTACGACCTCGTCGCCGTCTTCTTTAAATTTAATACCCGTCACGCCGCGAGCCGTTCTACCCATCTGGCGGACTTTGCTGAGTTTAAATTTGAGGCACATGCCCTTTTTGGTCACGATAAATAGCATCTTTTCGCCATCGTCGCTTCCTTCGGCCGCGTTCTCGTCGTTTTCTTCGCTATTTTCCTCGTCGATCTGAGCTTCTATCGCCTCTATCTCGTTTATCTCGGTCTCTACGCCAAGCTCGCCAATTAGATTTATCGGTTCTTCTTCGCTCTCTACGATGAGAGCGGTCACTAGCTCGTCGTTCTCGTCTAGGCTAATAGCGCGCACGCCGATAGAGCGGATGTTTTTAAATTCGCTCAAATTCGTGCGTTTTACGATGCCGTTTTTGGTGAAAAACGCGAGCGATTTGCTCTCGGCAAAATCAGTCGTCGGGATGATCGCCTTGATTTTTTCGTCAGGCTGTAGCTGGATGAGATTTACTACCGCTTTGCCTTTTGCGGTGCGGCTTCCTTCAGGGATCTTATAGACTTTTAGCCAGTAGAGCTGACCGCGGTCGGTCACGAACATCAGAGTATCGTGAGTGTTGCTCGTAAAGAAGCTCTCGATGAAGTCGTCGTCATACGTAGTTACCGCAACTTTGCCTTTGCCGCCGCGTTTTTGCTTCTCGTACTGCTTGCTCGGCACGCGCTTGATGTAGCCTCGGTGCGTGATGGTTACGACCATATTTTCGTTAGGGATGAGGTCCTCGATGTCGATATCGTCGTAGTCGTCCACGATCTCGGTGATGCGGGGCACTTTAAATTTATTTTTTATCTCAAGCAGCTCGTCTTTGATTAGTTTTTCTAGCAAGGTTTCGCTCTTTAAAATTTCATCTAGGCGCGCGATCTCGGCCATTAGCTCGGCTAGCTCGGCTTCTAGTTTTTCGCGCTCAAGACCCGTTAGCTTGCTTAGTCTCATATCTAGGATCGCGTTTGCTTGTAGCTCGCTAAGGCCAAATTTTGCCACTAGTCCCTCGCGAGCGCTCGGCGTATCGGCGCTATTTTTGATGAGTTCGATTACCTCGTCGATATTATCTAGCGCGATCTTTAAACCCTCTAAGATATGCGCTCTAGCCCGAGCTTTTTCTAGATCAAATATTGTGCGTCGGATGATGACGGTTTTTCTGTGATTTAAAAATAGCTTCAAAAGCTCGATTAGGTTAAATACCTTCGGCTCTTTGTTGTTTATCGCAAGCATTATGACGCCAAACGTGCTCTCCATCGTTGTGGATTTAAAGAGATTGTTTAGCACGATGTCGCTCATCGCGTCGCGTTTTAGCTCGATGACGACGCGGATGCCGTCCTTATCGGACTCGTCGCGCACTTCGCTGATACCTTCGATCTGTTTTTCTTTGACCAGCTCGGCGATTTGCTCGATGACTGTCTCTTATACACATCTGACGCTGC
>CALBNA010000063.1 GCA_937896205.1 uncultured Campylobacter sp.
CGTTATTTCTATCACCGACGGTCAAATTTTCCTTGAGTCCGATCTATTTAACTCAGGTATCCGCCCTGCGATCAACGTCGGTCTTTCGGTTTCTCGCGTCGGCGGCGCAGCTCAGATAAAAGCGACCAAGCAAGTTTCGGGAACCTTAAGGCTTGACCTTGCGCAATACCGCGAACTTCAAGCGTTTGCACAGTTTGCGAGTGACCTTGACGAAAGCTCTAGAAAACAGCTTGAGCGCGGTCAAAGGATGGTTGAGGTGCTAAAACAGCCTCCTTACAGCCCGCTAGCCGTTGAAAAGCAAGTCGTTATTATCTTCGCCGGTACAAAAGGCTACCTGGATGATATCCCGACTATAGCGGTTACAAAATTTGAAGCCGAGCTTTATCCTTATATTGAGGCGAAATATCCTGAAATTTTCGAGCAAATTCGAACCAAAAAAGCACTTGACAAAGAAATCGAGGAGCTTTTGCACAAGGCGCTAAAAGACTTTAAAGCGACGTTTGCCGCTAACTAAGGCTAGAATATGTCAAATTTAAAAGATATAAAACGAAAGATCAAGAGCGTCCAAAACACCCAAAAGACGACGCGCGCGATGAAGCTGGTATCTACGGCTAAACTTCGCAAGGCTGAAGAAGCAGCTCGTCACTCTAGGGTTTATGCGCTCAAGATCAACGAAGTTTTATCTGAAATCGCCTATAAAATCAACCAATATCGCTCCGTAAACACTGAGAGTAAATTTTTCGACGTTAAGGAGAATATCGAGAAGGTCGATATTATATTCGTCACCGCAGACAAGGGTCTTTGCGGCGGTTTTAATATTCAGACTATTAAAACCGTTAGGAATATGATTAACGAATTTAAGGCGAAAAAAGTAAAGATAAGACTTCGCGCAGTAGGTAAAAAAGGTATAGAATTTTTTAGCTTCCAGGGTATAAATTTGCTTGAAAAATATGTCGGCGTGAGCTCGTCTCCTACCTATGAGAAGGCCCAAAATATCATAAAAGATGCGATAGATGACTTTATAAGCGGTGCGACTGATAAAGTTATTTTGGTACATAACGGCTACAATAACATGATCTCTCAGCAAATTCGTATAAACGATATTGTGCCGGTCGAGCCGCCGAAGCTCGTCGAAGTCGAGACGAATTCTTTGATGGAATTTGAGCCGAGCGACGACGGTAAAATTTTAAACGAACTGCTTACGAAGTATTTCGAGTATAGCATGTATTATGCTTTAGTAGATAGCCTTGCGGCCGAGCATAGTGCCAGGATGCAGGCGATGGATAATGCGACCAACAACGCCAAAGAGCGTGTCGCGCAGCTAAAGCTATCGTATAACAAGGCTCGCCAAGAGTCTATCACCACTGAGCTTATCGAGATCATCAGTGGCGTCGAATCAATGAAATAATTAAGGAGTATGGATGAAAGGTATCATTTCTCAGGTAATGGGTCCGGTAGTCGACGTCGATTTCACGGATTATTTACCCAAGATCAACGAAGCCGTCGAAGTAAATTTCGAGGTTGAGGGCAAGCAAAATAGACTTGTGCTAGAGGTTGCCGCACACCTTGGCGATAACCGCGTAAGAACGATCGCCATGGATATGAGTGAAGGTTTAACTAGAGGCCTTGAGGCTACGGCTTTAGGCGCGCCTATTAGCGTTCCGGTTGGCGAAAAAGTTTTAGGCAGAATTTTCAACGTCGTCGGCGATCTAATCGACGAAGGCGAGGGCGTAGAATTTGACAAAAAATGGTCTATCCACCGCGATCCTCCACCGTTTGAAGAGCAAAGCACAAAAAGTGAAATTTTTGAAACAGGCATAAAGGTAGTTGACCTTTTGGCTCCTTATGCAAAGGGAGGCAAGGTTGGACTATTCGGCGGTGCTGGCGTTGGCAAAACGGTTATTATCATGGAGCTTATCCACAACGTTGCATTTAAGCACAGCGGTTACTCTGTATTTGCAGGTGTTGGCGAGAGAACGCGCGAAGGAAACGACCTTTATCACGAGATGAAAGAAAGTAACGTTTTGGACAAAGTTGCCTTGTGCTACGGCCAAATGAACGAGCCGCCAGGAGCAAGAAATCGTATCGCTCTAACAGGTCTAACGATGGCTGAGTATTTCCGTGACGAGATGGGACTTGACGTTTTGATGTTTATAGACAATATCTTCCGTTTCTCTCAGTCGGGTGCAGAGATGTCGGCACTTCTTGGACGTATCCCGTCCGCCGTTGGTTATCAGCCGACTTTAGCGAGCGAAATGGGTAAATTCCAAGAGAGAATTACATCAACTAAAAAAGGTTCAATTACTTCGGTTCAAGCCGTTTACGTCCCTGCAGACGACCTTACCGACCCGGCTCCTGCGACCGTTTTTGCGCACCTTGATGCGACTACCGTTCTAAACAGAGCTATTGCAGAAAAGGGAATTTATCCTGCGGTTGACCCGCTTGATTCGACATCAAGAATGCTCGATCCTCAAATTTTAGGCGGTGAGCACTATAAAGTCGCTCGCGGCGTGCAGGCGGTCTTACAAAAATATAAAGATCTTCAAGACATCATCGCTATCCTTGGTATGGACGAGCTTAGCGAAGAAGATAAGGTCACGGTTGACCGCGCTAGAAAGATTGAGAGATTTTTATCTCAGCCGTTCTTCGTTGCCGAGGTATTTACGGGAAGCCCTGGTAAATACGTAAGTCTTGAAGAGAATATTGCCGGCTTTAAGGGAATTTTGGAAGGCAAATATGATGATTTGCCGGAAAACGCATTTTATATGGTAGGAAACATCGACGAGGCGATAGCAAAAGCTGAAAAACTTAAAGCCTAAATTTAAAGGAAAAAGTAATGAATAAATTACATTTAGAAATCGTTACGCCTGAGGGTTTAGTGTTTTCAAACGATATCAAAAGCGTAGTTTTGCCTGGTAGTGAGGGCGAGTTCGGGGTTTTGCCCGGACACGCCTCACTTATATCGCTTTTAAAAGCCGGCGTTATAGACATCGAGAGCGAAGATAAAAGTCATGATGCCGTCGCGATAAACTGGGGATATGCCGAGATAAACGAGGGTAAGGCTACTATCCTTGCCGACGGTGCCGTTCACGTGTCGGGAAATTCCGAGAGCGAGATAGCAAATTCATTGCAAAAGGCTAAGGATTTGATCGCTAGCATGAGTAGCGAGAATAACGCTATGGCTGCTGCCGTAGCAAAACTAGATAGTATGGCTCGGACAAGATAGTGGCTGGGCTTGATATTTTTTTGAACTACTTATCAAGAAGTAGTTTTATTACTATATTCGTACTTAGTTGGCTCTCTTTTTATTTCATAATAAGCCTTACCATACTTCTGTCTCGTATGGCAGGGCTTAGCTCTTGGCAAAAAAAAGAGCAAAATGCGCTTGAGTCGCTGTTAATGGGCGGCTCTAAACATACTCTAAACGACTCCGTTTTAAAAAGATTCGTAAGCGGCTCCGTATCTAAAGAAAAGCTTTCGGTCGCCGTTAGTATTTCAGAGAGGAATGCTACTAGCGGCATTACTTGGCTTAGCATTATTGCTTCTACATCGCCTTTTATCGGACTTTTCGGTACGGTTGTTTCTATCTTGGAGACATTTTCTCAGCTTGGTCAAGGCGGAGGAAATTCGTCGTTAGGAGTTATTGCTCCAGCTATTAGTGAGGCTCTCGTGGCTACCGGAGCAGGTATATTTGTAGCGATTCCCGCTTATACGTTTAGTTTGCTTATCAAACGAAAAGCGTATGAGCTCATGGGCGTCATCAGGCGTGAAGTCGACATCCTCGTAACGCTTAAAGAAGATCAATGATAAATCTCGACGAAACTCCGGAGCTAAACATAACTCCGCTTGTGGATATCATGCTTGTTTTGCTGGCGATCCTTATGGTTACGACGCCTACTATCGTTTATGAGGAGCAAATTTTGCTACCGGACGGCTCAAAAACTAAAACATCCTCGGCTCAAAAAAAAGATTTGACTGTTATCGTTGATGCCACAAAAAAGGTTAGAATAGATCAAAATACCATGAATTTGCGCGAACTTCCTGACAATATAGTGCTTATCGGGGCAAAATATGATAAAAACTCGCCTGTTTATATTAAGGCAGACAAAAGCCTCATATACGATGATGTGATGTTTGTTTTAAAGAGTGTAAAAAACGCAGGCTTTACAAAGGTAGCGCTCCAGACTAATGGATAAATTTGATCTCAAATTTAACACTTCCGGCTATTTCCTACTATCGGCTTTTCTTTACCTTTGTATCATAAGCGGTATTTTTATTAAGCTTACCTATTTTAAGGAAGATCCTAAAAAATACACCGATACTAAAGATGCTTTTATGGATATTATGATAGTTGAGCGCGAGCCTGATATCACCGTAAAAGCGCCTGAGCCCAAAAAAGAGATTGTAAAAGAGGAAAAACCTCAACCTGTAAAGGAAGAGGTTAAAAAAGAAGAGCCAAAGCCGGACACTACAAACAAGCCGCCTGAACCGGATCCTGCACCGCCAAAACCTGAAGAAAAAAAAGTTGAAGAGCCAAATTTAAAGGATTTATTCGGCAGTATCGACACCTCTAAACTAAAAGAAGATAAGGTTGTTAAGAAAAAAGAGCAACCAAAAGAGCAAAGTCGTAAAAAACCGGAAAAAGTCCAGATAACGAGCCAGCAAAAAAAAGCTAGCGACGTTATAAATGCGCTTACCTTAGATCAGGTTGCCAAGACTCCAAAGTCGCAAATGACAGGCGAATATAACGAATACTTCGGCATGATTAGTAGAATTTTACAGAGTAAATGGAGTGCTTATAAGGCTGATTCTACCGATGAGGCGGAGGTTGAGATCGTCATTGGCATTGATGGATCGTTTAGTTACGATATAAAAAAGTTATCGTATAATAGCGAATTTAATAACAAAGTTAGGGATTTCTTGCAAAGTATGACTTTTGAGAAATTTCCGCCGCCTACCCAGATAGGCAGAGCTGTTAGGCTCGGAACCAAACTAGAAGACAAACTAGAATAATGGAGGAAAAATGAAGAAAATTTTACTTTTTCTTGCTTTTGCCAGTTGGCTTTTTGCTGTTGATGCAACTATTTCGGTCGTCAACAAAGGCTTAGCCCTACCAAAAATCGTGCTTCAAGACGCTACAACGGCCGTCGGCGATCAGGCTTTTAAAAGCAAATTTCATAAAATCATGTTGGGCGACTTGAAGGTTAGCTCTGATTTTGAGGTTGTGGACGAATATATCGCCAGTAGCTATGAGGGCGACTCGAACACGAACGTGATGAGCGAAAAAGGTGCGCAGCTTATATTTAGATACGCACTTGAGGGCTCTGCAAACTCGCCTCTAACCCTCAGGGTTAAGCTAATTAATGCAAAAACGGCAACCACTCAGTATGAGAAAATTTATAATATGAACGATGGAGCAAAGTATCCGTTTATTGCGCATAAAGCGATAGTTGAGCTTATCAACGAGCTAAAAATGCCGCCTGTAAACTGGATGGAGAAATTTATCATCTTTGCCAAAGGAACTGGTTCAAAGCAAAGCGAGATCGTTATAGCCGACTACACTTTGACCTACCAAAAAGTACTTGTTCGCGGCGGTTTGAATATATTTCCTAAATGGGTAGGAGCTGATCAGAGCGCGTTTTACTACTCTGATTACAGCGGTAAAAACTTAGTTCTTTATAGATACGATGTTGCAAGCGGCCAAAAAACTAAAATTTTAGATAGCAAGGGCGGTATGCTTATAGCCTCCGACGTTAGCCAAAACGGAGATAAAATTTTGCTAACTATGGCTCCGCAAGATCAGCCTGATATCTATATATACGATCTAAATTCAAAAAGACTATCTCAGGTAACTAACTATAGCGGTATAGACGTTAATGGCAACTTTGTCGACGGTGATAAACGCGTAGTTTTTGTTTCCGATAGACTCGGCTATCCTAACGTTTTCGCGCAAAATGTAGATGGAAGCGGCTTTGAGCAGTTGGTCTATCACGGCAAAAACAACAACTCCGTTAGTACCTATCAAAACTATATAGTTTACTCTAGTAGAGAAGACGGCAAGAGTAGCTTTGGAACGAGAGATTTTAACATTTACATGATCTCTACGCAGACTGATTACATCAGACAGCTTACCGCAAGCGGTAAAAATTTATACCCTAGATTTTCTAGCGACGGGCAAAGCGTAGTGTTTATAAAAGAGCTTGGAGGACAGAGTTCACTTGGTATAATTCGCGTAAATGAGAACAAAAGTTTCCAATTTCCGTTAAAAATCGGCAAAATTCAGTCGATTGATTGGTAATATTTAGTAAATTTTATGATATAATCACGTTAAATTTCTATAAAAGGATGAAAATGAAAAAAGTAGTTTTAACTTCTGCTGCTATTGCGGCTTTATTGTTGAGCGGTTGTAGCTCTAAAAACCCTGAAGTTGATATGAGCGCTGACGCTAATCAAAATATGGGCGGTATGAACTCAAGCGATAACATGATGAGTGATAGCGAGAGATTGCAACAATTAATTTCAAGCATCGAAGGTCAAGTTCAAACTGTATACTTTGACTTTGACAAATTTAATATCAAAGGCGACATGCAGTCTGCTATCAACACAAACGCAGGCCTATTTAATCAATCAGAGGCTCAAGCTCTTTCTGTAAAAGTAGAGGGCAACTGCGACGAGTGGGGTACTGATGAGTACAACTATGCGCTTGGTCTAAAAAGAGCAAAAGCTGCTAAAGACGCGCTTGTAAAACAAGGCGTTGCGGCTGACAGAATCACGGTTGTAAGCTATGGCGAAAGCAATCCTGTTTGCACAGACAAAACAAAAGCTTGCGACGCTCAAAACAGACGTGCTGAATTTAAAGTTCTTCCATAATTAATTTTATGACGAATTTAAAAACTTTCGTGGCTCTTTTTATAGGAGCCACTCTCTCTTATTCCGCCTCCAATGAAATTTCGGTATTTGATGCTGGAAATTTAGATAGCTCGAGTCCCTACGGTTTGACCGATAACGAAAAAACTTTTCTAAAGAACAAGCAAAACGTAGAAAATTTAAGTAGAAACATGGGCGACGTCGAGTCAAATTTAAATGCTATGCAAGAGCGCTTAGAGGGCTTGCAAAGTGTACTAGACGGACTAAACTCAAGAATGTCTAGGATAGAAAAAAGACTAAACGATATCGAAGGAAACGACGGAAATTCTACCGCAAAAAGTGATTTTGACGAGCTTAAAAAATACGTAGAAGAAAGCCGAAAAATACAAGAGGCCAACAACGCTAAAATCACCAAAGCCCTTAAGGATATGGGTGCTTTGATAGATAAGAGCAACGCCGCACCCGCTACCACAAAAAAAAACGATGAAGACAAGCCGGTAGCTAGCAATAGCCCAGCCGCTGCTGAGCCACAAGCTCCGAAAATTGATTTTACCAAACAAAAAAATCAAGATGTAGCAAGCGAAGCTAAAAAGCTATTTGACGCAGGTAAGCTCGACGATGCAAAGGCTAGATACGAATATCTTTTAAGCAAAGATCATAAGCCTGCAATGGCGAATTTTTATCTCGGCGAGATAGCGTATCAGCAAAAAGCTTACAACAACGCCATAAAATACTACCAGCAAAGTATCCAGCTTTACGACAAGGCCGAATATACGCCAAAGCTTCTTTATCACACTGCTATTAGCTTTGATAAGATAAAAGACACGGCGAGTGCGAATAAATTTTACAAAGCACTAAAACTAGGCTATCCTGACAGCAAAGAAGCCAAAGCTGCACCTACTCGAAACTAAAACATTCTTTAATAAATTTAACGATATAATCACGTTATTTTCATAAATAGGAGAAGAACGTGAAAGAACAAGTTATAGCTATGTTTTATGAGCTAAAAGACGCAAAAACGGGCGAAATTTTAGAGTCCAATATGCAGGTTGGGCAAGAAATTTCCTTTTTAACAGGTCGCGGACATATCATCGAGAAGCTAGAAGAAGAAGTTACTAAACTAAAAAAGGGCGAAACAAAGGTTATCGTTATCCCGGCTGCACAGGCTTGCGGAGAGTACGACTCTAGTGCCGTTCAGATGCTACCTAAAGAGCAATTTGCGGGCATCGAGCTAAAAGAGGGCATGGAGCTTTTTGGTCAAGGCGAGCACGGCGAGAGTGTACGCGTTATAGTAAAATCTATCGGCGAGGACGACGTGACCGTGGATTTTAACCACCCTTATGCAGGCAAGGATTTGGAGTTTAAGGTTCAAATTTTCGACAAACGCGATGCTACAGAGGACGAGATAGCTACCGGCATGGTAGGCGGCGCACATACATGCGGTTGCGGCGGACATGATCACGACCATCACCACAGCGAAGGTGGATGTTGTGGCGATCACGGTCATCACGATCACAAAGAGGGCGGTTGCTGCGGCGGACACGGTCATCATCACGATGACGGCGGATGCGGTTGCCACTAAGAGTACCTAGATGAGAGCGGCGTTGATATTTCCAGGACAAGGCTCGCAAAGTATCGGCATGGGTAAGGAAATTTACGAAAATTTCCGCCCAGCCGCCGAGCTTTTGCAAAATGCAAGCGATAGCCTAAAAATCGACTTTTCAAATCTACTTTTCAACGAAAATGACCTTATAAACAGGAGCGAATTTACTCAGCCCGCCATCGTTTTAAATTCGCTTATGTGCTATCTTGCTTTAAAGCAAAGCGTAAATTTAGAGCCTAGATTCGCGCTTGGCCACTCTTTGGGCGAGTTTAGCGCGCTTGCGGTTAGCGGCGCGTTTGATTATGTTGATGCGCTTAGGATCGTAAATTTACGCGGTAAATTTATGCAAGAGGACTGCGCGGGCAAAGACGTGACGATGAGCGTTATTTTAGGGCTTAGCGACGAGACGGTCGAGCAAATTTGCAAAAACGCACAAGCGGACGGCCATCAAATTTACGCTGCGAACTACAACTGCGACGGTCAGATCGTGATTGCAGGGCTAAAAGACGACATCGCCAAATTTGAGTCCGCGTTTAAAGACGCGGGCGCTAAGCGCGTACTGCCTCTAAATATGTCCGTCATCAGCCACTGCCCGCTTTTAAAGAGCGCTAGCGAGAAACTAACAGCACAGCTAGAGCCGGCATTAGCTGCTAAATTTGCCCCAGTCGTTTCAAACGCGTCGGCGAAGGCTTACGGCTCGAAAGACGAAGCGCTAAATTTGCTAAAAGCTCAGCTCGTTAGCCCTGTTTTATACCTGTCTCTTATACACATCTCCGAGCCCACGAGACCGTACTAGATCTC
>CALBNA010000064.1 GCA_937896205.1 uncultured Campylobacter sp.
GAGTAAAATGAGAGTAGAAGAGAAAATATTACGCTCGCCACAAAAGACTCAAGAAGCGCCACAAACAGACGATTAAAATTAACATCCAGCTCTCGACTAGAAATTTATTTGGCAAAGCCGAGTCGATAAATTTAATTGACAAATTTAGCAAACAGTCCGTACTTATCCGCCAAAAGATAAAGTCCTAAAAATAGCGCGGCGTATAAAACTGTTTTAAATATTTTTAGCAAGGTGTGCAAATTTGATCCTTTTGCTTCGTTAAATTTGCAAAATCTTAGCCAAAGGGCGGTTAAATTTGAGTGAAATTTGGGGCGGGGAATTTGGAAAATGCGGGGAAATTTATATTAAGGCAAATTCGGCTAAATTTAAAAGCCAAATTTAAAAACTCGGCGAAGGCTCAAATTTAACCCTCGCCGCGAGTAAATTTATCGGTACAAATTTACACGCTCAAAAGTCGGCGCGTAAAAATCAAATTTATCTAGAAAGCTTTAGCAGATATCCGTCCTGCGTCTTTTCGATCTCGTGTTTATAGCTGCCGTCGAGATCAAAAACTACGCGGTAAAATTTGCCGTGCGAGCCAAAAAGCGCCGTTTTAAACGCGCCGCAGTCAAGCTCGTCTTTTCTCGTATTTACGTCCGTTTGAGAGGCGAAGTCGATCACGACCTTGGTGCCTTTGCTGATCGAGTAGTCCTTTAGCTTCTCGTCGGTCGTGAGGATCTTGATCTGCATCGGATAGATCTCAAATTTCGTCTGCTTGTAGACGATTTGCTTTTGCGGTTGCGGCTTTTCAAGCGGTTTTATGACGACGTCTTTTAGCGGCTCTTGTGTTGTCATATTGCGCTCGGTAGGCTTTGGCGCGACGTCTATCGCGGCGGCTTTTGGCTCCTCTTTAGTGACCGAGACGTCGGGCTTTTCTACGACGACTGGTACTGCGATCTTGCTGAGCAAAAACTCATCCTGCCACGAGATGCTTTTGTTTATATCGACGGTTTTTTCCTTGATACTGCCGTCGAGGCTTTTGTATTTTAGCGTGACGGAGATGAAGTTTCTAGCGTCGGCGGGAAATTTGAAATTTTGCTTCTCAAAAGGCGGCAAATTTTCCACGACGTTGCTACTAGCCATGCTCGCGTTTACATCGCCCGAGGGCGCAAAAGGATTTTCTCTGCCAAAAGCCAGCCCGCAGGCTAGCGCCAAAAGCCAAATTTTACCGATTTTCATAACTCCCCCGTTTTTTAAATTTTCCGACTAATCAGCCGCCGCTCGGCTCGAGCTCTTTTAGCTCGAAATACGCCTTTTGCAGCTGGGCGTTTTGTTTTTTTAGCGTTTCGACGTCGCGTTCTAGCTGTGTTTTTTGCTCTTGCAGGCTTAGCATCACGTCTAGCGAGCGTTTGCCAAAGATTATGTTGCCCACGTAGATACCAAAACATATCACGCAAAACGCTATAAGCGTAAATCTGAGAAAAAGCCTGAAATCAAACGGCCTTTTCTCGACGTATTCGTCTAGGACTTCGCTCAAATTTGATTTCCCAAAAACTCGTCCGTCTCGCGCTCGATCTCAAGCAGGCGGTTGTATTTGGCGTTGCGTTCACTTCTTGAGGTTGCGCCCGTTTTGATTTGGCCCGTATTCATCGCGACGGCGAAGTCCGCGATAAAGCTATCCTCGCTCTCGCCGCTTCTGTGGCTCATCACGCAGCGGTAGCCTTTGCGCTGTGCTAGGCGGATCGTCTGCATAGTTTGGCTGACGGTGCCGATTTGATTTGGCTTGATCAAAATCGCGTTGCCTACGCCCTTGGCGATGCCTTCGCGCAAAATTTTCTCGTTCGTTACAAATAGATCGTCGCCCACGAGCTGCACTTTGGAGCCAAGCTTGCTCGTTAGCTTTGCCCAGCCCGCCCAGTCGTCCTCGCTTAGGCCGTCTTCGATAGAAAATATCGGATACTTCTCGCAAAGCTGTGCATATCGCTCGATCAGCTCTTCGCTGCTAAATTCCTTGCCCTCTAGTTTATATTTGCCGTTTTCATATAGCTCGCTAGCTGCGACGTCAAGGGCTAGCTTGATCTGCTCGCCTGCTTTGTAGCCCGCTTTTTCGATAGCTTGCATGATTAGTTTGATCGGCTCTTCGTTGTCGTTTAAATTTGGCGCAAATCCGCCCTCGTCGCCAACCGCCGTGCTGTGGCCGGCTGCGTTTAGAAGGCCTTTTAGCGTGTGGTAAATTTCAGTCGCCGCTCGCAGCGCGTCGCTAAATTTATCAAAACCAAACGGCATAATCATAAATTCTTGAAAATCCACGCTGTTGTTCGCGTGTGCGCCACCGTTAATGATATTAAACATCGGCACGGGCAGCACGCTAGCGTTCGCACCGCCAAGGTAGCGGTACAAAGGCATGTCAAGGCTCTTTGCCGCAGCGCGCGCTACCGCCATAGATACGCCAAGCACGGCGTTTGCGCCCAAATTTGAGTAGTTGTCGGTGCCGTCAAGCTCTCTCATCTCATCATCAAGCGCCTTTTGATCGAACGCATCCAGCCCGATCACGGCTTCTGCGATCTGCGAATTTACGTTTTCAACAGCCTTTAGCACGCCCTTGCCGCAGTATCTCTCGTCTTTATCACGAAGCTCTAGCGCCTCGCGTTTGCCCGTGCTCGCGCCGCTCGGAACTATCGCGCTTGCTACGGTGCCGTCGCTTAGAGCTACGGTTGCCTTCACGGTCGGGTTGCCGCGGCTGTCTAGTACTTCTATCGCAGTTACGTCTTCTATAAATACCATTATTTTATTCCTCCGTATTTTCTTCTATGCTTTCGCCGTCTTCGTCGCTATCTTTGCCGCCCGCGCCGCTTATTAGCTTATCTAGGCCGATCGAGCTTTTTATCGTAGTTACGATCTCGTCGGAGATCTCCGAGTGCTCTTTGAGATAGGCTTTCGCGTTTTCGCGGCCTTGGCCGATTTTGGCGGCTTTGTAGCTAAACCATGCGCCGCTTTTATCGATGATATCTAGCTTCACGCCGTAGTCGATGATCTCGCCGTCGCGGCTGATACCCTCGCCGAACATTATGTCGAATTCCGCCGTTTTAAACGGAGGTGCGACCTTGTTTTTCACGACTTTTACCTTTGTGCGGTTGCCGATAGGCTCTTCGTTTTGTTTTAGAGTGGCGATTTTTCGCACGTCTAGGCGCACTGAGGCGTAAAATTTAAGCGCGTTACCGCCCGTAGTGGTCTCAGGCGTACCGTATCCCATCGCGCCGATTTTCATACGAATTTGGTTGATAAAGATCACGGTCGTGTTCATCTTGTGTACGACGCCGGCTAGTTTGCGTAGCGCCTGGCTCATTAGGCGCGCTTGCAGACCTACGTGCTGATCGCCCATATCGCCTTCTATCTCGCTTTTTGGCGTTAGCGCCGCGACGCTATCAACGACGATCAGCTCAACTGCGCCGCTTCTAGCTAGGTTTTCTACGATTTCTAGCGCCTGCTCGCCAAAATCCGGCTGGCTGACGTATAGATTTTCGGTGTCTACGCCCAAATTTGCCGCGTATTTCACGTCTAGCGCGTGCTCGGCGTCGATAAAGGCGCATGTAGCTCCGGCTTTTTGCGCTTCGGCGATGATGTGTAGGGTTAGAGTCGTTTTACCCGAGCTCTCAGGCCCGTAAACCTCGATGATACGGCCCTTTGGGATACCGCCGATACCAAGGGCCAGGTCAAGACCCAGCGAGCCCGTGGAGATACTATCTATGGCCTCAACCTGTTTGTCGCCAAGGCGGATTAGCGTACCCTTGCCAAATGCTTTATCTATCTGCTTTAAAGCCGCGTCTAAGGCCTTTTTCTTGTCCGAATCGTTTGTCGGCGGGACTATCTTTTTCTCTTCTTTTTCTTTTGCCATCGGCTTCCTTAAATTTAAAATAATCGGGCTGATTTTATCAAATTTGAGATGAATTTTTGATTATTCGCGCAAATTTGAGACGGGTTTGGGCGCGGTCAAATTTAGCCTAAATTTACGCCTTTTTTAAAACGTAAAGTAGCTCGCTAACGTGCGTCGGGCGACTGGCTAGATTTCTACTACCGCGAAAAGCGTTGTATTTTTGCTCCAAAATTTGCACTTCGCCAAGCCCGGCTAAATTTTGGCTAAATTCTTCGCGCGCGATGAAGCCCTCGGAGTTAAACGAGATGAGCACGAATTTAGCTTTTAGCTTTGAGATTAGCTCGAAAAATGCGGGCGCGGCGGCTGATTTTTGATTAAAAACTGAGCGGTTCCAGCCCCGAGCGATGCCCGAAACCCGCGAGATTTCGCTCGGACGCTCGTAGCTAGCGATCAAATTTAGCATAAAGTAGTTCGAGCCGTAGGGGTGCTGGTTATAAGGCGGATCAAGATAGACCAGATCAAACGGCGGAAGCTCGGCGGCAAGTCCCTCGGCGTCTCGTCTTTGCACTTCAAATTCGACGTTAAAATTTGAAAAAACGGGCTTAAGCAGGCTGATGTCGGCCGTGATGCGAGATAGCGCGTGTTTGCCGCGTCCGCCAAACTGCCCAAGGCCGTCCTTGTTTTTATGAAAACCCTTGAAAATACCGCTGGTGTTGGCGTGCACGCTAGCTGAATACAACAACGGAGCGACAAAAAAAACGCGCAGCTCCTGCGGCACTAGCGCCTCGATAATCTGGCGCGCGGTGTCTATGTAGGCGGCGTTTTTTCTCGTGTAAAAGACGCGGTCAGTCGCCAAAATATTTGCCTCGTCTTTTGGCGCGTAAAGCTCGCAGATAAAGCCCTCGCGTAAATTTGCGCCGATTTGGCGAGTTAATTTTTCATGCCAAAAATCAAGCTCTTTTTTAAACTCCGCGTCCGCGTTTGCGAGGTAGCACTCGTTTGTTACGCGGCTATAAAGCTCCAGGTCGTTTGCGACGATGAAATTTGCGTGGGATTTTAAAAACCGCGACACGATGCCGCTACCGCTAAAAAGGTCGCAGCAGCTTAGTTTTTCTTTACCAAGTGCGTGTTTTGCGATATTTACGCCTTGTTCGATAAAACCTAAAAGCGAGCGTTTGTTGCCTAGATAAGTTAAAATTTGCTCTTTTAAATACGCCTGATTTTCCATATTTTTCTTTATAAATTCCGCATTTTTATGGCGATTGTAGCAAAAATTTACTATAATTTCGCAATCTAGCCGCGCGCGAAATTTAAAGCGGAGCAAAAAGGATAAAATTTGAAGATTTTTAAGCATATAAACGTCGCTCACTCGCCCGACGCAGACGATATTTTTATGTATAAGGCGATTGATTTTGGCTGGGTAAGCTCGAAAAATCTAAAATTTAGCGCCACCGCGCTTGATATCCAGACGCTAAACGACGAGGCGCTAAAAGGCACCTATGAGGCCACGGCGATTAGTTTCGCGCTATATCCACTCATCTGCGAGGAGTACGCGCTTTTGCGTACGGCAGTGAGTTTCGGCGAGGGCTACGGACCAAAACTAGTCAAGAAAAAGGGTGCGGTTTTAAAGCGAAATTTCAAAGTCGCGCTAAGCGGCAAACACACGACAAACGCCCTGCTTTTTCGCATGGCATACCCGCAGGCGCGCGTGATTTATAAAAATTTCCTAGAGATCGAGGGCGCGGTCTTAAGCGGCGAAGTGGACGCAGGCGTGCTGATACACGAGAGTATTTTGGACTTTTCGGACGAGCTTTGCGTGGAGCGCGAGATCTGGGATATCTGGAGCGAGCTAGCGGGCGAAAATCTGCCGCTGCCGCTAGGCGGTATGGCGCTTCGCCGCAGCCTACCGATAACGGACGCCATCGAGTGCGAGCGCGTGCTAACGGAGGGCGTGCGCATCGCCACCGCGCATAAGCCGCTTTTATCGCACATGCTTCTCGAGCGAAATCTCATCCGCGTCGATAAAGAAAAGCTAAAAACCTACCTAAATCTCTACGCAAACGACAGTTCCGTCTCGATGAACGAAACGCAGCTAAAGGCGGTAAATAGGCTCTTTGCTCTCGGTTATGAGCGCGGTTTTTATCCGCTGCCGATCAAGGCCAAAAACTACCTAGTGCCAACCGAGTACAACGATATAAGGTTTAGCTGATGCAATCAACTCTCATAGAACTCGGCATCGAAACCTTTAAGATCGCGCTATATCTGAGCTTTCCTATGCTGCTCGCGGGCCTGTCGGCAGGCCTTATCATAAGTATATTTCAGGCTACGACGCAGATAAACGAGATGACGCTAAGCTTCGTGCCAAAGATCATTTTAGTCGTCGTCGTGATTATATTTTTGATGCCGTGGATGGTCTCGATGATGGTCGATTTCACGACGCGCATGATAGAGTTTATCCCAAATTTCGTGCAATGACGCAGCTTGTAGATTTTTCTAAATTTAGCTCGGTGAGAGTGGGCGGCGTGCACGAGGTGGCGGTGCTAGAGAGCATAGAGGACGCACTAAAGCAGGGATTTGCCAGGCGCGTGATGATAGGCGGCGCGAACAACCTACTCGTCTCGCCAAATCCGCCCGCGATGATGATGCTAGGCGGAGCGTTTGATTATATAAACTTAAGCGGCGACCTGCTTAGTATCGGCGCCGCGACGAAGTCGGGCAAAATTTATAACTTCGCCAAAAAGCAGGGTATCGGCGGATTTGAGTTTTTGCAAAATATACCTGGTACGCTTGGCGGACTAATAAAAATGAACGCGGGGCTTTGCGGCGTTAGCATCAGCGATGATCTGCTAGCTGTGCGGCTAGCGCGCGGCTGGGTAGAGCGCGAGAGGATAAGCTTTAGCTACCGCAAAAGCGGGATAGATGAGCCGATTTTCGGCGCCGAGTTTAAAATTTCGCGCGAATTCGACGCGGCTCTTGCGGCGGATTTTGCCGCTAAACGCGCAAATCAACCAAAGGGCGCTAGCTTTGGCAGCTGTTTCGTAAATCCGCCGGGCGACTACGCGGGCAGGCTGATCGAAGCCGTAGGGCTAAAGGGCTACGCGATAGGCGGGGCTAAATTTAGCCAGCAGCACGCAAATTTCATCGTAAATTTTAACGCCGCGACCTTTGCGGATGTGACAGGACTCATAAATTTAGCTCGCGAGCGCGTTTTGGAAAAATTCGGCATAGAGCTAAAAACCGAAGTAGTCGTGATTTAGGTTAAAAACATAGCAAAGAGGCTATAATGTTTAAGATTACTCGCAAGGAGGGTCTTATGAAAAAGCTAGCTTTAGCCATGTTTTTAGCATTTTCTTGCCTGTCGGTAGCACAGGCAGGGCCAAATCACAACAATGGACTAGCGGCAAAATCCAAAGGCCAGTGGAAGGACGCGGAGAACTACTTTAAGTTAGGTTGCTATACGGAGAAAGTAGATTCCTCTTGCAAGGAGCTTGGGCAACTTTATGAGTTTGGCAAGGGTTCTGACGTCAAAAAAACTCCGGACGTGCAAAGCAAGCCTATGAAAAATGCTGCGAGATATCGTTTGGCAAAAGAGCCGACTGCTGCGACAAAGTAAAAGATAAAACCGCCGTGAGCGCCGAAAAAGGCTGCGAAGACAACGATGCGGCGGCCTGCATAGATTACGCTTATGAAAAACAAGACGTCAAATACTACCAAAAAGCTTGCGATCTGGGCTCAAATTTAGGTTGCCTATGGACGGGCTACTCGTACACCGAGGGCAAAAACGGCGCCGAGCACGATCCCAAAAAAGGCTTTGAGATATTTTCAAAACTTTGCAGTAGCGGCTATGACGACGGTTGTAAATTTGTAGCGATGGGCTATAGAGACGGCAAAGGCGTAGAGAAAAATATAGACAAAGCCATCGAAATCCTAAGCGAAATTTGCCAAGGCGAGAGATTTGACGGATGCGCCAAATTAGGCGAAATATACCAAGACGATACCTACGGCAAAAAGGACGAAGCAAAAGCGTACGAGTACTATCTCCTGGCCTTTACGAAAAAAGAGCATGAAGCCTCCGGAAAATACGTAAAAGATAAAGACAACGCCGCAAAAGCCTGCGAAGCAAATATCGCGCCTGGATGCGAATACGCGGGCTCTGCGTACTACCAAGAAAAGCAGTTTGCTAAAGCCGCGGAGTATTTTGACAAAGGCTACGAGCACGGCCTGGTGGAGTCATGTTTGTTTGCGGGCTGCACGTACTACATGCCGCCTGCCCAAAGCGGAGTCAAAAAAGATCTTGAAAAGGCTAAAATTTACTTCAAAAAAGGCTGTGATCTAGGCTCGGATCAGTGCTGCAGCACTCTAGAAAATATCAAATAAACCTCGGGCGCAAATTTAACCGTTTGCGCCTAAATTTATCTTTCAAACCATAAAATCATACGATCGCGGAAGTCAAATTTAGCTAACGCCATAAATTTTGAAGCGCCCGTGAGCCAAATTTGACCGTCAAATTTAGCTCCCAAACTCTAGCCTAGATAATAACCCGCCAAAGCCGCGACAGCAACGACGATAGTAAGCGCGGCGGTTAGTTTATATAGCCGCAAAGCTCCGGCGCAGCGACTTTTCATATCGCGGATTTTAGGTGGCTTGCTAGCTAAATTTAGCTCCGCAAGCGCCGCGTCAAATTTACCGCAATCAAGCCTCCCCTCCGCAAAATCTCTAAAAATCAGCGTATCAAAATGCAGCCTAACGTGCAGATAAAACAGAGCCGCAAAAGCCGTCAAAAAGCCCGCAATAACGGCAAAATGTGTAAAAATAGTAAGACAGACGGCTAGCTGAAGTAAATTTAACAAGAAAACCAGCCTATGCGTCGCCAAAAACCTAGCCGTAACCAGCGCCAAGGCTCTGTAGTCCGTCCTTTGGCGGCATTCGCGCTCCCCGTTTTGCGCCGCTTTTTCGTTTTGCTTTGCATTCGCCATTTTCCCTCCTCATTTTTGGCGTTTGCCTTTGGTTAAATTCCCGTTCGTTTTCGCCGAGAATTTTGCAACGCCGCTTGTTTCTAGCCGACAGATTTTTTAAATTTGATCTCTCAAGCCGGACTTGATTAAATTTAGCCTGCGCCTATTTCGCGCTTAAATTTGCCGCTTCTTTACTTCGCCTTCAAATTTCGCTGGTGCGGACGGCTATCTGTTCTATCCGTTCGTGCAGCGAGCTAGCGACTGCGATCTTTTCGCGGCGAGATTTTAGCAAATTTAGCGCCTCATCAAAGCCCAGTCCCGCGTAAATCACCAGCCAAGCAAGCATCACCGACGCGCTCCTGCCGTAGCCCAGCGCGCAGAAGACCAGCACCTTTTTGCCATTCTCGGCGGCTCGTTCGTTTGAGTTAGCAAAAATTTGTCCCGCCTCGGCGGTCTTACTTTT
>CALBNA010000065.1 GCA_937896205.1 uncultured Campylobacter sp.
CCGTAAAGCCCTAAAATTCGTCCTTTTCAATCAAATTTGAAAAAATCAAAAAAATTTTACCTCTACCCCTAAAGTTTTTTTGATTTCGTCCGATATAGTTTTTGAACGACAAGAAGTCGTAATTAAACTTTAAAAGGATTTACAATGAGTTTTCGTATTAACACGAACATCAACGCTCTAAACACACACGCAAACGCAGTCGGTAACAACCGCAACCTTTCTCTTTCTTTGGGTAAACTTAGCTCAGGTTTGAGAATCCAAACTGCGGCAGATGACGCCTCTGGTCTTGCTATCGCTGATAGCCTTCGCTCTCAAGCTAGCGCGCTTGGTCAAGCTATCGCAAACGGTAACGACGCTATCGGTATCATCCAAGTAGCGGATAAGGCTATGGACGAGCAGCTAAAAATCCTTGATACTATCAAAGTAAAAGCTACTCAATCAGCTCAAGACGGTCAAACAAGCGACTCTCGTCAAGCACTACAAGCCGACATCGTTCGCCTAATGGAAGAGCTAGACAACATCGGTAACTCTACGTCTTTCAACGGTCAGCAGTTACTAAACGGAACATTCTCTAACAAAGAGTTCCAAATCGGTGCTTACTCAAACCAAACAGTTAAAGCTTCTATCGGCGCTACTACGTCAGATAAGATCGGCTTAACAAGATTTGAGAGCTCTAAGCTATTGACATTTGCAGGCGTAGTTAGCCTTACTTTCCTAAACGTAGACGGTATAAACAACGTAAAAGTAGCTGCGGCTACAATTTCAACCGGTCTAGGTAAAGGCGTAGGCGCGCTAGCTGAAAACATCAATAAAGTAACCGATAGAACAGGCGTTAGAGCTACGTTTGATACCACATGGGTATCTAGTAAAGCTATCAGCGGCGGTCAGATCCTAAGCCTTGTCATCAACGGCGTAAAAATCGGCGACCTAGAAGTAAAAGCAGGCGATAAAAACGGCGCTCTAGTAAACGCTATCAACAAAGTTAAAGACCAAACAGGCGTAGAAGCATCTGTAAACACAGAAGGTAGAATGGTACTAACTAGCCGCGACGGTAGAGCTATAAAAATCTCAGGCGACAAAGTAAGTGCCGGCCTAGGCGGTAAAAGAGGAACATCTATGTTCGTAGGACGCCTAAACCTAGTTCGCCTAGACGGTCGCGATATCAAAGTATCAAGCGGTCAAGCAGCAGGAGCTTTATCTGAGGCATTTAGTAAAGACGGTAACGGCGAGGGCGGCAACCAGCAGTCAGTGGCTCTAAGAGATATCAAGGGGCAACTAGATCCAGATCTAGCCGCTGCTATGGGCTTCCAAAGAATGAGCAAAGCTGCTATGACATCAGCTCAATCAGCAGGCGTTATGACTCTACGCGGCGCGATGGCTGTTATGGATATCGCTGAGTCAGCTCAGAAAACTCTTGATCAGATCCGCTCAGACCTAGGTTCTGTTCAAAATCAGCTTGTTGCAACTGTAAACAACATCACAGTTACTCAAGTAAACGTAAAATCAGCTGAATCTCAAATCAGAGACGTTGATTTCGCTGCCGAGTCAGCAAACTTCTCTAAGTTTAACATCCTTGCTCAGTCAGGAAGTTATGCTATGAGCCAAGCTAACTCTGTTCAGCAAAACGTTTTAAGACTACTTCAGTAGTTAACACTTTAAGGCCGCTTCGGCGGTCTTAAATTTCAAAAACCCAAACACCAATAGTTAAGACATCTCCAAAAATAATGGTTAATGTAGGCGCCAAATTTGACGCCTGCTCTTTAGAAGTGAATTTTAAAGTCGAGTTTTACCCGCTCGACTTTTTGCTCCAAATTTTATCCCACTTTTCCAAGTCAAATTTAAATTCAAACGATAAATTAATGCCATTAGTTTAAATTTTTTGCTACAATTACCGCAAAAAAATAAAAAGGCTATATTAATGAAAAGCTTAATCATCGTGGAATCTCCCGCCAAAGCCAAAACGATAAAAAACTTTCTTGGGCCAGGCTACGACGTCATCGCATCAAAAGGCCATATCAGGGACCTGCCAAAGACGGCATTTGGCATCAAGATCGAGGGCGAAAAATTTACGCCCGAGTATAGGATCAGCGCTGATCACTCCGCGGTCGTCAAAGAGATCAAAGAGCTCGCAAAAAGCGCCGACCAAATCTACCTCGCGACCGATGAGGACCGCGAAGGAGAGGCCATCGCCTACCACATCGCCGCAGCCATCGGCAAAAAGCCCGAGAGCCTGCCTCGCATCGTGTTTCACGAGATAACCAAAAGCGCCATCGAAGCCGCTTTAAAAAACCCGCGCACGATAAATATGGATAGCGTAAACGCGCAGCAAGCACGCCGCCTGTTAGACCGAATCGTTGGCTACAAGCTCTCGCCGCTGTTAAATTTAAAAATCCAAAAAGGGCTAAGCGCAGGACGCGTACAAAGCGCCGCTCTAAAAATCATCGTAGACCGCGAGCGCGAGATTCGCGACTTTAAACCGATCGAATACCACAGTATAGACGCCGTTTTCAAAAAAGACCTCGACGCTGAGCTAGTTAAATTTGAAGCGCAAAAGATAGAAAAGCTAACTATAACAAACGGCGACCGAGCCAAATTTATCGTGGAAAATCTAAAAAGCGATAAATTTAGCGTCCGCGAGATCGAAGCCAAAGAGCGCAAAACCGAGCCCGCGCCGCCTTTTATGACCTCGACGCTACAACAAAGCGCGAGCAACCGCCTAGGCTTTAGTCCGAAAAAAACGATGATGATCGCGCAAAATTTATACGAGGGCGTGCAGACGCATCAGGGCTTCATGGGCGCGATAACCTACATGAGAACGGACAGCCTAAATCTCGCCAAAGAGGCCGTCGCTGCCGCGCGCGAGACGATAGAAAAAGAGTACGGCGAACGCTACCTGCCCGCTAAGGCTAAAATTTACGCCACCAAAAGCAAAGGCGCGCAAGAAGCCCACGAGGCGATCCGCCCGACAAATCTTAGCTTCACGCCCGCCATCGCCGCGCAATATCTCGAAAAAGACGCACTGCGCCTCTACACGCTCATCTACAACCGCTTTTTAGCCTGCCAGATGAGCGCTAGCATTAGCCAGACGCAAAACGTATTCGTCGCGGGAGCAAAAGGCGAGTTTAAGATAAGCGGCCGCAAGGTGCTGTTTGACGGCTTTTACCGCGTTTACGGCGATATGGATAAGGATAAAATTTTGCCCGACCTAAAAATCGGCGACGAAATGAGTCTGCAAAGCATAAAAAGCTCACAGCACTTCACCGAGCCGCCGTCTCGCTACTCGGAGGCTGGACTCGTTAAAAAGCTAGAAAGCCTAGGTATCGGACGCCCTAGCACCTACGCGCCGACCATCTCGCTACTGACCTCTCGCGACTACGTCAAAGTCGAGAAAAAGCAGCTCGTGCCAAACGAGATCGCCTTTACGATGATGGGCGTTTTGGAGGAGCATTTTAGCGATATCGTAGATAGCGAATTTACGTCAAATATGGAAGAAAAGCTCGACCACGTCGCCGAAGACAAAGCCGACTGGCAAAAGCTTTTGAGCGATTTTTATCATCCGTTTATAGATAAAACCACGGCGGGCAAAACAGGCATAAAAAGCCAAAAGGTCGCCACTCCGATCGGCGAAAAATGCCCCGAGTGCGGCGGCGAACTGCTACTGCGAAAAGGGCGCTACGGCGAGTTTATCGCGTGCGGAAATTTCCCTAAGTGCAAATACTCGCGCAATATCGCCAAGGCAGAACAAGGCGCGCAGGAAGGCGAAGTTGCGGCAAAGCCGAAAAAAGAGCTAAAAAAGATCGACGTACCGTGTCCAAAATGCGGCGGCGACATCGTCGAACGCATCAGCCGCAGAGGTAAATTTTACGGTTGCGCAAACTATCCAAAATGCGACTTCGTCTCAAACTACGAGCCGGTCGCGCAAAAATGCGACGAATGCGGCGGCGATATGATCAAAAAAGAGCTCAAAAAGGGGACGTTTCACGAGTGCGTGAAGTGTAAGAAAAAGGTACAAATCGCGGAGCAATAACAGCTGTCTCTTATACACATCTCCGAGCCCACGAGACCGTACTAGATCT
>CALBNA010000066.1 GCA_937896205.1 uncultured Campylobacter sp.
CTCTTCGTCGGCAGCGTCAGATGTGTATAAGAGACAGATGTGTTGTTGCGAAATGAAAAGCTAGGGCGCTAGGCACGAATATCTCTTTAAGTGCTTAGCAGGTCGCTAAACATTTAAAAAGATATTTTCAACTCCGCACTCGCGGGCCTTTTTAGATGAATAGCCAACGATAAATTTAAAAAGGATAAAAAATGAAAAAACTACTAAAATCTTCTCTACTTGCTTTGGCGAGCTTCGCTCTTTTAACCGGCGCAAATGCAAAAACTCTCGAAAACGGCGTTTTGAAAATCGCGACCGAAGGCACGTATTCGCCCTACTCCTACCACGATAAAAACGACGCGCTAACCGGCTACGACGTAGAAGTGGCACGCGAAGTAGCAAAGAAGTTAAATTTAAAAGCGGAATTCGTCGAAGCTCCGTGGGATGCGATGCTTGCGGCATTTGATGCGGGCAAGGCTGATATCGTGTTCAATCAAGTAAGTATCACGGACGAGCGTAAGAAAAAATACGATTACACCGTTCCCTACACCGTCGCCTACGCCGCGCTAGTCACGCATAAAGATAATAATGAAATTAAAAGCTTCGAAGATCTAAAAGGCAAGAAAAGCGCGCATTCCGCAACTAGCAACTGGGCCGGTATCGCGCAAAAATACGGCGCGCAGATCGTCACCGTAGACGGCTTTAGCAAGGGCGTGGAGCTCATCATCAGCCGCCGTGCGGATGCGACGATAAACGACAGCGTGACCTTCTATGATTACATAAATCAGCGTCCAAACGCCCCGTTAAAAATAGCCGCTAGCGGCAGTGAGCCGATCTACTCCGCAGCCATCGTAAAAAAGGGTAACGAAGAGCTCGTAAACGACGTAAACAAGGCCCTTGGCGAACTAAAAAGCGAAGGCAAGCTAAAAGAAATTTCGGTAAAATACTTCGGCAAAGATATCTCGGAGTAAATTTTACCCGCATAAAAGCAGCTAAATTTAAAGGATAAAAGATGGTTTCAAAACTACTAAAAATTTTGGCTCTGGGTGCGTTTTTGACGCTAAATTTAAACGCCAAAACCATAAAAGAGGGCGTTTTAACGATCGCTACGGAAGGTACTTACGCGCCGTTTTCATACTACGACGATAAAAACGAGCTAAAGGGCTACGACGTCGATATCGCCCGCGAAGTCGCTAAGAAGCTAAATTTAAAGATCGAGTTTTTAACCGCTCCTTGGGATGCGATGCTTGCGGCATTTGATGCGGGTAAGGCCGATGCGGTATTTAATCAAGTAAGCGTTACCGATGAGCGCAAGAAAAAATACGACTACGCGCAGCCCTACACCGTCGTGCACGGCGCCATCATCACGCACAAAGATAACGACGATATCAAAAGCTTTGATGATCTAAAAGGTAAGAAAAACGCCGACTCCGCTACGAGCAACTGGGCAAAGGTGGCCGCTAACTACGGGGCGCAAAACGTCACGGTCGATAGCTTTAGTAAGAGCATGGAGCTTCTCGTTAGCAAGCGCGTAGATACCGTCGTGCGTGATAATATCGTATTTTACGACTTCATCAAGCAGCGCCCGGGTGCTCCGGTTAAAATAGCCGCCGAGGGAAGCGATACCGACTATACCGCGCCTATCGTGCAAAAGGGCAATACGGAGCTTGCGGGGCAGATCAGCAAGGCGATAGAGGAGCTAAAAAACGAAGGCAAGCTGGCTGAAATTTCGATCAGGTATTTCAGCAAAGATGTCTCGCGGTAGATGGCGATGAACGAATTTGACCGTATAAGCGAGCTTTTGCTAAGCTCGCTACAACCTATGGCGCTGGCGATGATAAAGGTGACGCTGCCTCTTACGGCGATCTCCTTTTCGCTGGGACTTCTTATCGCGATACTAACGGCGATCGCGCGCATAGCAAATATCAAAATTTTAAAGCAACTTAGCGAATTTTATATCTGGATATTTCGCGGCACGCCGCTTTTGGTGCAGCTTTTTATCGTATATTTTGGTCTGCCGATCGTGGGCGTTACGCTCGATGTTTGGAGCGCGGCGATCATAACTTTCAGCCTAAATATCGGCGCTTACGCTTCCGAAGCCGTTAGGGCGGCCGTACTCTCGGTGCCCAAAGGCCAGTGGGAAGCCGCTACGGCGCTTGGTATGAGCTATGCGCAAATTTTACGCCGTATCATCGCTCCGCAAGCCGCGCGCATCTCGCTACCACCGCTTTCAAACATCTTTATAAGCACGCTAAAAGACACCTCGCTTGCAGCTTCTATCACGATGGTCGATATGTTTATGGTCGCTCAGCGCATCGCCGCGCGCACCTTCGATCCGCTTACGCTTTACGTGCTCGCCGCGCTTTTTTACTTGATAGTCTGCACCTTTTTGACGTTTTTGCAAGCTAGGCTCGAGAAGAGATTTTCAAGGTACGTGTGATGATAAAATTTAAAAATTTGACTAAGAAATTCGGCGACAACGTTGTTTTAAACGGTTTAAATTTAGAATTTAAAGACGGCGAAACGACGGTTATTTTAGGAAGCTCGGGCTCTGGTAAATCAACCCTGCTGCGTTGCATAAATTTACTCGAGATTCCGGACGGCGGCGAGCTTGAGCTTGGAGGCGATAAGATAAATTTCGCCGGTAAAATTTCGCAAAAAGATATGCTGCCATTTCGCGAGCACACAGGGATGGTCTTTCAGAGCTTTAATCTATTTCCGCACCTAACGGCTCTACAAAACGTAACGGAAGGCCCCGTGCAGGTGCTAAAAATCTCAAAAGAACAGGCAGAAGTTGAGGCTCTGGCTCTACTTGAAAAGGTCGGACTGAAGGGCAAGGAGCACGAGTATCCAAACAGGCTCTCGGGCGGTCAATCGCAGCGAGTGGCGATAGCGCGAGCGCTTGCGATGAAGCCGTATTTTTTGCTTTTGGACGAGCCTACGAGCGCGCTTGATCCGGAGCTTGAGGCCGAGGTTTTGAAGGTTATCGACGGGCTCAGCAAGGAGCGCGACTCGCTCATCATCGTCACGCATAATATGAACTTCGCTCGCAAAGTCGCGGATAGAATTTTATTTTTAGAGCGCGGCAATATCGAATTTGACGGTACGGCGGAGGAATTTTTCAGCAGCGACTCGCCGCGCATAGTCAAATTTATCTCGGCGATGGATTTTTAAATTTAAAGGAAAAAAATGAAAATAGATACACTAATCGTAAAAGGCCTCGAAGCCAAAAATAACCCTCATGGCGCGGTCGTTCCGCCTATCTATCTAGCCACGACGTTTGCGCAAGATGGTTTAGACGACTTTCAAAAGTACGCTTATTCTCGTAGCGCAAATCCAACGAGAAATGCATTTGAAGAGCTTTTTGCCAAATTTGAAGACAGCAAATACGCCTTTGCTCTAGCTTCGGGCATGGCGGCGACCTCGGCTGTTTTTAACCTGCTAAAAAGCGGCGACAAAGTGCTTTTAAATAGTAATGTTTACGGCGGCACTTACCGCTACGCAAACGGTATTTTCGCAAATTTCGGGATCAAATTTGAACTCGTCGAAGATCTAAATAAAATCTCTCATCTAGACGAAGACGTTAAGATGATATTTATCGAAACGCCGTCAAATCCGCTACTGCGAGTAACGGATATCGCCCGGCTAGCCGAGCTAGCTCGTAAAAACGGCGCGCTTGTCGTCGTCGATAATACTTTTTTGACGCCGTATTATCAAAAAGCCCTCAAATTTGGTGCCGATATCGTCGTTTATAGCGCGACGAAATATATCGGCGGACATGCCGACGTAATTGCGGGAATCGTGACTACGAACGACGATGCGCTAGCCGAGCGTATAGCTTTTATGAAAAATACTCTCGGCGCGACGCTAAGCCCCGCAGATGCTTATAATCTAATAAGAGGCCTCAAAACTCTTAGCGTGAGATTTGATAGACAAAGCGAAAATACGCTAAAAATCGTAGAATTTTTAGAAAAAAACTCGGCTGTTAAAGCCGTGTATTACGCAGGTTCATTTTCGGCCGAGGAAAAACGCATCCAAAACGCCCAAGCTAGCGGTATCGGCGCGCTAATCTCGCTGGAGCTAAAGGATGGCTACGACTATAAAATTTTTGCTAAAAGTCTAGAACTTTTTGACCTGGCCGTTAGTCTTGGCGGCGTAGAGAGTCTAATCTGCCATCCGGCCTCAATGACTCATGAATCTTATTCGCAGGATTTACAAGCCAAAATCGGCATTACTCAAGGTTTGCTACGCCTTGCCGTCGGTATCGAAAATTCGGATGATTTGATCGCGGATATAGCTCAGGCGATAAATAAGGCTAAAATTTAACTTTGCTTGCCATCTTGGCGCTTTTATCGCTCGGGCTAAATTTATCAAATTTAGCCTTGACTAGGTGGGCAAATGGGTGCGCCTAGTTTGCTAAAGCGGCACCCGGCGCCAAGGCGGGCGAATTTATAAATTGTCGTCAAATCAGTTCGTGGCTATTTTGCTTTAAACAAACTAGCAAAAATCCCGGCGCCTAAAACGGCCAAAATGACCCACAAACTAGCCTGCGCCTAAATCTCGAATCCGTGATGAAAGATATGCGCGGACGCGTTTAGGGCGAGCTTTGCTGCGATAAAAAACAAAAGCGCTATAACGACTTTTTCTAAATACGCCAAATAGTCTTTTAGCGCTTCTAGTACGAAGTAAAGCGTTCTAAGCCCCAAGATCGCAAAAATCATTGCCGAATAAACGATAAGCGGATCTTTACTAACGGCGATGACGGCCGGAACGCTATCAAAAGCAAACATAACATCGCTAAGCTCTATAACGCAAAGACACAAAAATAGCGGCGTAGCTATCCATTTGGCGTTTAGTTTGGAGATTTGATTTTGCAGTTTTGCCTTTTCGTCTGCTGAAATTTGAGCCGAAATCTCGCTATTTTTTACGAAAAAGCTATGCCCTAGAAGACGCGGCAAAACAGGGAAAAATCTATAAACCGCCCTGTAAGCCAGGTGGTTTGAGTAGTCCTCTATCTCTTCGCTATCATCGCCCTTTTTCATCATCATTATCGTGCTATAAGCTACCATGGTAGCAAAAACAAACTCCATCCACGGCGAAATCCCGAGCAGACTTGTTCCGACGGCTACAAAGACGAGTCTAAATATAACCGCACCTATAATGCCGAAATACAGCACTCTATGACGGTAAATTTCAGGAATCTTGAACCAAGAAAATATTGCCATCATAACAAATAAATTATCTACGGATAACGATTTTTCTAAAATATATCCTGCAAAATATAGGCTCATCGTTTCGCTTCCACGTGCAAAATACAGATATCCGCCAAATGCTACGGAAACGGCTATCCAAAATACAGACCAAAACACGGCTTGCTTGAGCGAGATTTTTTCATCTTTTTTGTGCGCAAAAAAATCTATCGCAAATGCCGCTACGGCAAATACGATAAAAACGATCATTGTTTGAAATTCTAAACTATCCAAAAATTCTCCTTAATACCCGCAGCTTTGTTCGGGAAGCCCTCTTTGGCGGTTTAGCTCTTGCGCCGCCTTGCACGCTGAGTATGATTGCTTGCCGGCGCAATTTGCATTAAACCAGTCTACTAGCTGCGAATGCATACGCACGTTTTGATTGTATAAATTTACCTCGTCGCTTGAATATCTATTTACGAGATTAGGATTTAACGTTCTTTCTATCGCAAGCGCTTTGTTGTAAATTTTAACGCACTCTTTCATCATTTCATCGCTTATTACATGTGCGTTGCCGTAAGTTTGCGCCGAGGGCGGGATCTCATAATCGCCATCTATCTCAAATGCGCCTAAAATCGCAATCGTAGCCGCTAAGAAAAATAAAATTTTCATAAGTACTTCACTACGGAATTTAAAATCAGCTCATCAAGCTTTCTATCGCTAGTAGGTTCGCCGATAGCCGAAAATTTCCACTCGCCGTTTCGCTTATATAGCTTGCCTAAAATCATCGCAACCTTATATGCAAATGCGCTATCTCGTACGATATTATACGACGCAAAGACTTTATTTACGCGCGTGGGCGTACCTTCGTAAAGTCTAATGCTAGCAAACGGAATTTTATCAAAGTCGATTTGATTATAAGAATTTAGCACGAAAAATATTTGCTATACGTTTGAGTTTAAACGGCTAAGATCGACGCTGATTATTTCGTTATCCAGTCCGTCGTCGCCTCCCACGTATCCGACTAAATCATCTCCGCTGTGAAATACTCCAGGAGCCGATTTTTTGCCAAAATATACTACGTCGCAAAACTGCTTGTTTGAGTCAAACATAGCAGCGCTTAAGTCTAAATCCACAGGCTTTATTTTATCTCTAAAAAAGCCTTTTTCGGTTATGGCGCCCCAGTTTGCTCCTACGCAAAAGCTGTGCAGATGCCCGCCGTCGTCTTTGGCGAGCGATATTTTTTGTCCTTTGACCAAATTTATCGCCATGGCTTGCCCCTATACGTCCAGTCCAAACTGCCTACAAAATCCAGCCAGTCCATCCTTAAAACCGCTTCCGTTGGCCGCGAAACGCCACTCGTTGTCTTTAAAGTAAATTTTACCGAACGACACTGCGGTTTCGGTAGAAAAGTCCTCTTCTAAATCGTATCTGGCTATCTCTTTGCCGCTTCTTTCATCGACGATTCGCTTAAACGAGTTTCTTACCATACCGAAATTTTGCCTTCTTGCGGCTGCTTCGTGGATGGTGACGACTATGTCGATCTCTTTGACGTTTGGCGAAATTTTGGCTAGGTCGATTTTTATGGATTCATCATCTCCGTCACCCTCTCCAGTGCGGTTATCGCCGGTGTGAACTACCGAGCCGTCTGCGCTAACTAGATTGTTGTAAAAGACGAAATTCTTCTCGTTTTCTACTTTGCCTGAAGCTCCTACCAAAAACGCGCTCGCATCTAGGTCAAATTCCGCTCCCGTATCGCTAGTATTTGTATCCCATCCAAGACCTACTAAAATTTTAGTTAGCCCGGGAGCTTCTTTGCTTAAACTAACTCTACCGCCCTTTGATAAATTTACCGCCACTTTGGCCTCCTTTAAAATTATTTATTCTATAGGATATAGATTTGAAGATTTTATTTAAATAAAGTTTAAGTTTAACTTTACCTATAGGATAAAATAATGGGCGAAAATTTAGCTTTTTTTAGCGCCGATGAGATACGAAATTTCTATCTGCAAATTTCTACAAACGTCCGCAAGTTACGTGAAAATAAAGGCATTAGTCAGCTTGATATGGCTTTAAGCATGGATATAAAATCGGTCGCATTTTATTCAAACTGCGAGAGTTGCCGATACGATAAACATTTTAATCTTGAGCATATTTATAAAATTTCAAAAATTTTAGATGTAGAGGTCGGAGAGATTTTTAAATTTTAGCGACTTAATTTGAGTTAATGTCACCTAGAGGCTGTCTCTTATACACATCTGACGCT
>CALBNA010000067.1 GCA_937896205.1 uncultured Campylobacter sp.
GGACGAATATATGGATGTTTCAAAGATCAAATTTGGCTCAAACCCAGACAAAATCAATGCCGTAATCGAAATACCTTATGGCTCAAATATCAAATACGAGATCGACAAAGATAGCGGTGCGGTTGTAGTTGATCGTGTGCTCTACTCAGCTATGTTCTATCCGGCAAACTACGGCTTTGTGCCAAACACACTTGCGGCTGACGGCGATCCAGCTGATATTTTGGTACTAAATGAGTATCCGCTCCAAGCTGGTAGTGTCATCCCTTGCCGCTTGATAGGCGTTTTGGTAATGGAAGATGAGGCTGGCATGGACGAGAAACTTTTAGCTGTGCCGGTTGCAAAGATCGATCCAAGATATGACGCGATAAAAAGCTATGAAGATCTGCCAGTTGCAACACTAAATAAGATCAAAAATTTCTTTGAAACTTATAAAATTTTAGAGCCTAACAAATGGGTCAAGGTTAAAGAATTTAAAGATGCAAACGCCGCAAAAGAGATCCTAGACGCGGCGATCAAAAACTACAAATAATAAGCCATCTTGGCTTGTCGGCCGCCGCCTCGTTAAACCTAAACAATCGGCGGTCAAATTTAAACTCATGCAAAAATCAAAAGGATAAAAATGGATATATTAAAGCTACTTTTGGACAACTCCGGCGGCATGCTTGATGCGATGTCGCAAAAAAGCGGACTGGGCACAAACGACGTAGAGGCCGTGATTTCTAAGGTCGCGCCGATTTTCATGCAAAGAGCGAACGAGAATTTTAAATCTGACGCCGATTCGTCAAATTTCCTAGATATGATCCGCCGCTCAAACCTTGGCGAGATGGCCAACACCCCGCAAAATATCAACGTCGCCGAAGGCAACGAGCTACTAGGCGTACTAACGGGCTCGAAAGAAAACAGCAGGGCTCTAGCTAGCGACGTGGGCTCGCAGCTAGGCATCAGTGCAGACTCCATCAAGACTCTGCTACCGATGATCGCGCCGATGATCGCGGGCATGCTAAACAATCAGCTAAAAGCCTCAAATTTACAAGGCTCTACGGATAATGGCTCCATGATGTCGATGCTTACGCAATTTTTGGATCAGAACAAAGATGGCTCGATCGTGGACGATATTTTTAGGATCGCGGGCGACTTTTTCGGTAAAAAATAGGCGGATTTCGCCTATTTTAGCCGTTTTGGCTTTGACGCTCGTCTAAATTTGAGCTTTATCTATACTATGCTTTTGCACCGCAGTGCGCAAATTTATTCTGCTCTTAACAATTTTTGATATACGCCTGCAAACGGCGCTAATGCTACTTTAACTAGAACGGCTAAATTTTTATATCAGTACCAGCCGCTGCCTCAAATTTATGCCGAATTTGAGGCAAAAACAAATAACGTAAAATCAGACTTTAAAATCCAATTTTTATGCCTACTTTAGCCCTTTTTTAAGCTTCCTAACGAGAAATCTTGCCAAGTGAAGCTCGTCAAAAAGCGATTTTTCTATACAAAGCGGACGGTCAAAAACAAGGTCGCAGATGAGCTCGGCGCCAAGCACGGCCGTACAAAGCCCGCGCGAGCCATGAGCGGTGCTCACATATACATTTGGCACGTATTTT
Organism: uncultured Campylobacter sp.; assembly: GCA_937896205.1. Classification (GTDB taxonomy): domain Bacteria; phylum Campylobacterota; class Campylobacteria; order Campylobacterales; family Campylobacteraceae; genus Campylobacter_A. The sequence goes on from CALBNA010000067.1 coordinate 1,602, forward strand.
GGATGCGGATTAGACTTGCCTTTCGTCCAAAGCAGCGATTTGTAACCGTCTTTGTAAAAATCCTCGTCATAAAGCCGCCCGATGAGCGGAAAACGGTCGCCGCTATAACTGCGGTAGCCCACTTTCGAGCCGATTATTCGGACGTTTCGCGGAGTTTTTATCGTGTTGTTTGAGAGATTTTCAGATGCAGTCAAATTTGACGCATCTTGCGTCTGCGCCGAATCATCAGTAGTATCGGCACGCAAATCCATACTTTTATTTAAATTTATCGCTTCCAAACGATCCGCATTTTCAGCGTCGCCGTCTGGGTCGGTAGTCAAATTTAGATCCTGCTTTCTGCTTAAATTTAGCCGCTCGTTTTCTACAAATTTACCGCTCAAAAACTCGGCAACGTCAGCTAAATTTTTCTCATCATCGCTAGAACGCGGCTCGTCTAAAAAAAGATTTCTATCGTAAGTCGCGCCGATAACCTGCACGCCTTGGGCAGGCGGGCAAACGTAGCCTTTGGCGCTAAAAGGCGCAGGCGTCCAAACGGCAGGCGCGATATGCGTGACCTGGCCGCGCACGGAGCTAAGCCTGATGTCGTAGTCTGCAAAGAGCTCCATACTCTCGCTACCGATAGCAAGCACGAGCACGTCGGCGTCAATGCTTCGTCCGTCCTTAAAGTGCGCCCTAACCGCGCCGCTCTCAAGCGTCTCAAAGCCCGTAAATTCGCAGTTTAAAAGCGTTTTTATACCCGTGCTTGCCGCTTTGCACATCTTTCTGGGGCGAGCTTTTGCACCATTAAAAATAAACGCACTAGCGTAAGGCTCGTCATCAAATTTTAGCTCAAAAATGCCGTTATCCGCGTCAAATTCGTGCCACTCGTAAAAGCGCTCTAGCGTCTTTTGCTCGTATGCGTAGTCTGTCGCACCGCAAAACTCTATCTCCTCAGCACCCAAATTTCGCTCATAAAAGCGAGCCGCTTGCAAAAACGCGTTCATATGCATGCTGCCTAAATTTACGGTTGGCTTCGTGATAAGCGGCATCAATATCCCGCAGTGATTTCCGGAGCCGTTTAGCGCGATATCGCCGCGCTTTTCGGCGATCGTGACCTCAAGGCCGCGCTGGCGCAACTTAAACGCGCAAACGCAGCCAGCCACGCCGCCGCCGATAACTAGCGCCGTCTTTGGCGCAACCGTAGCGGCGGGATCAAATCTGCTAAACCAAATTTCGCCCTCAGCTTGTCGCTCGCCTACAAATTTAGCGCGCAACATCTCGCGCTTTTTGCCGTAACCTTTTAGCAAATTTACCTCAAAGCCGCTATTTTGCAGGGCTCTTTTTAGCGCGCCCGAGGCCGAATACGTGCAAACGCTAGCACCAAAAGCGCATAAATTTGCGATTTTAGCGCAAACCCGCTCGCTCCACATAGCTTCGTTTTTAGCGGGAGCAAAACCGTCCATAAAAACAGCATCCGCGATAAAGCTAAGTTCGTCCAAAACCTCGTCCACGTCGCCTAAGCACAAAGTAAGCGTGACGTTTGGGGACAAATTTAGCCTATGAAATCCGCGAATAAGCGGAGGATAGGCACCCAAAAGCTCACCCGAAACATCCGCGAGCTCGCTAAAATTTGCATAAATTTTAGCCAGATCCTCTTTAGCGATCGGAGTTTTTTCGATACTAACGAAATTTAAAAATTTATCCGAGTTTTTAAATCTTTTAAAAGCGCAGAGAAAATTTAGCCCTGCGCCAAATCCAGCCTCAAGCACGTTAAATTCGCTCTTTTTCTCCCAAATTTCATCAAAAATGGAGTTAAATACATACTCGCTTTGCCCTACGGGATCGTCTGCGTTAAAGTAAATGTCGTCAAATTCGGGATTAAACGGGATGCCACCCTTTAAAACGACTCGCGCGCTTTTCATTGCTGGTTTGAAAAATAGACGTCTATGCCGTCTGCGAGCCCCTTGGCTAGGGCATCTTGGTATTTTGAGTTATTTATAAGATCGCCTTCGCTAGGGTGAGTGATGTAGCCGACCTCAAGCAGCACCGCAGGCATCAGCGCACCCACTAGCACCCAAAAAGGCGCCTCGCGAACGCCGCCGTCGGAGGCCTTTGAGCTCACCGACTTGGCTCGCGCTAAAACTTCGCGCTGAACGTCGATGGCGAGCTTGTTTGAGGCGATGATTTTCTCGCGGTTAAGGAAATTTAAAAATGTCTGCTTAGAAAAATAGTTCATCTCCTCGATGTCGGATTTATTTTCCAGGGCAGCGGCGTTTTTGCTACGTTCACTACGAGCCGGCGAGAGGAAAAACGTCTCTATGCCGCGCATAGTCGCTGCCTTGGTTTTGCTCGGCGCAGCGTTTGCGTGGATGGAGATAAATAGGTCCGCTGCCTTGTCGTTGGCGTATTTCGTGCGGTCGCGAAGGTTGATAAATTTATCCTTACTACGTGTGTAATACACCTTGTAGCCGCGTCCTTGCAGCTCTTTGCCTGCCTTTTGCGCGATACTTAGCACGATATTTTTTTCTTTTAGCGATCCGTTTATGGCGCCTGGATCATCGCCGCCGTGTCCTGCGTCAAGGACGACAACCTTGCCTTTAGCGCTTGTGATTTTTTTGGTGCTTGTCGTTTTTACAGGCGCCAGCACAATTTCTTGCTCATCCTTTTCGGTGGTGCTTTGGGTACTTTTAGCATCCGTCTTGGTCTGCGCGGCAACTTTTTCTTGCTTTTGCTGAGCAAGCTTTTGATTTTGAGCTTGGTGTTGAGTTGCTTTTTGCTGTTGTATTTGAGTTATTTCAGATTTCGAATTTGCAGCGATTTTGGGGAGCTCTTGCTTGATAGACGGTTGATGATTTTTTTGTTTACTGTTTTGACTCGTTAAATTTTGGCTTTGCGTGGGCTTAGCCTTTGAGAAAATTAAAGACTGATTATCGACTCTAAGTTTTAAATTTGGCTCGAATTGACTTACGAATACCACCCTAACGGTTTTTTCGTCAAACTGACTTATGCGGATCTCATCCACCAGGTAGTTCTTAAATCTTTGCAGTTTTCCGCCACTCCAAATTCCTTTAAATTCATATATCGTCTTATAAGACCCTTTTTGATTTAGGTCAGTTTTTTTGATATCGTTACCGTTTAACTGGCGGCTAAATTTTAGCTCGAAATTTCCGTCGTTATCCAAAGCTTCTAGAAGCTGCAAAGTTTGATTTTTGACGGTTTTGGCATTTTGGGCGGCCAGCGGAGCCGAGGATAGCTGGCTCAGTTTTACTTCTTTTTGCTTTGGCTCTTGTTTTTGTTGTTCTTTTTTGACCTGCTTTATTTCTTGTTTTGGTTTTTCTTCGCTTGGCTTTGTAGACTGCGGTATGCTCGCGAGCTCTTTTTCATACGGTTTGGTATCTAGCCCTAGGGCTTTTGAACTTTTTATAAGTCTAGTTAGGCTTTGGACTCTTAAATTTACGTTATTTTCCATTATGGATTTTACGTAAAGAGTCCTTAGCTCTTGATGCATTGCGATCTTTTCTTTATTGGCTGCGCTATCAAAATTTTTATCGAATTTATCTAAACTCGATAAAGCGCTTGCGCAAACCGCACTATTCAAAAAAAATAGAAGTATTAAAAATAATTTAACTATCTTCGCCATTTATCAGTTTTTCAAATAGTTCTTTCACGCTTATTATCTCGTTTAGCTTGTATCCGTTGGCGCCGGTAAAAAACAGCCCCGTGTCCTTTCGTCCCGCGAATGCGTCGTAAAGACGGTCTGCGATACAGTAGCCGACTTCTTTGGCTTCCTTGCCGCGCTGGCACGGGCTTACGCAGTTGCTTACGCAGCTGATTTTTGGACCCTGGCGCTTATCGACTAGGTTTATTAAATTCGTCCTAACGCCGCGTGCAGGGTAGCCTACCGGGCTTTTGATCAGCTCGATGTCCTCTTTTTTAGCCGCTAGCAACACTTGCTTGAACTCCTCGCTAGCGTCGCACTCGTGCGTACCGATAAAGCGAGTGCCCATCTGTACGCCGTTTGCGCCAAGCGAGATAGCCTTATCGATATCATTTTTATCCCAGATACCGCCCGCCGCAAATAGCGGAAAATCGCCCCACTGCTTTATCTCTTCGCTAACTGGCGTTATCAAATTTTCCAGGCTGTACGCGGGATCGATACACTGCTCGTATGTAAATCCCTGGTGCCCGCCGCTAAGAGGCCCCTCGAGCACCACCGCGTCTGGAAGCCTGCCGTAGCGCCCTTGCCAGCGTTTGCAGATGATTTTTAGCGCCTTTGCCGAGGACACGATAGGAACCAAAGCCACGTCTGGGTAGTCTACTGTAAATTCTGGCAAATTCGTCGGTAGCCCAGCGCCCGTGATGATCACGTTTATGCCGTGGTCGCAGGCGTCTTTTACGATACGCTCGTAGTCGTTGCTGGCGTACAAAATATTGACCCCAAGAGGCCTATCGCCGCAAATTTTACGCGCATTGTCGATGACGGCTTTTAGCCCCTCTCGCGAGTAGAAATTTCCGCTACCGTAGGGCTTGGCGTTTAGCTCTTTGGTGATGTATTTTCGTCCTTCGTAGTAGCCCGTCCCAACAGAGCTTATGACGCCTAGGCCGCCTTCTAGGCTGACGTTTCCGGCGAGTCTATCCCAACTGATACCAAGCCCCATTCCGCCTTGGATTATCGGGTATTTTATATCGTATTTTCCGATTTTTACGGGCTGCATCAGGTTACCTTTAGTTTTGCAAATTTACGCTTGCCGACCTGCAAGACGTATTCGCCAGCGCCCAGCTTTAGCTGCTCGTCGGCGATCTTTTCTTG
>CALBNA010000068.1 GCA_937896205.1 uncultured Campylobacter sp.
CGCTTGGCGTTATTGCCTTTTTACTGACTATTTTACCTAGCGCGTTATCCCCTCCGCACGTGCATCTTAGAGCTTGCGGCGGACAAATGCAGCTTTGCGCCCACTGCCTAAATTTATTTTTTACGATACGATCTTCTAGCGAATGAAAGCTAATTATCGCCACAACGCACTCGTCGATCTGCGAGTCCTCGATGCTTTGTAGTAAATTTTGCAACTCGCCAAGCTCGTTGTTTACTTCTATTCTGATTGCTTGAAAAGCTAACGTCGCCGCACTAACGCTGCGTCCGTTTACGCCCTTTAGTCCGATTATTTGTGCGAGGCGTTCGGCGCTTTTTATCTCGCCGCTTTGCCTGGCTTCTATGATTTTGGCGGCAAATTTAGCCGGATTTGGCAGCTCGCCGTAATCGGCAAAGATACGCTCCAGCTCTTTTGCGCTATAAAAATTTACAACGTCGTAAGCTGAAATTTTAGCCTGCGCATCCATCCGCATATCCAAATTTTCGCTCTTTAAGCCAAAGCCGCGCTCGTTTTTATCTAACTGCAACGACGAAACGCCAATGTCGGCTAAGATACCGTGAATTTGACTTTGCTCTACTTTGCCCAAAATTTCTGAAAATTTACTCTTAAAAATTTGTGCTCTTTGACCAAATTCTTTAAGTCTTTCGGAGCTAAATTTGATCGCTTCTTCGTCTTGATCGCAGGCTATCAAATTTACGTTTTGATTTTGCTCTAAAATCGCGCTAGAATGCCCGCCGTATCCGAGCGTACAATCAACAATCGCGCCACTTTTTATATCCTCAAAAGCTCGTAAAACTTCGTCAAGCAGCACGGGAACGTGTGGGGAGTTCAAATTTAGCCTTTATTTTTTGTGTATAATAACAAAAAAAGTTTATAAAAGGTTAAAATGGACTTAAAATACTGCGCAAGCGAGATCAGTAATATCGCTCTTTCGATGTTTAGAAAAAACTTTTTCGGAGTCTTTCATGGCTCTATTTCAGCTAGAATTCAGCACGACTCTTTTTTGATTAATAAAAGAACGACGATTTTTGACAATCTTAAAGAAGAAGATCTCATAATGCTAAACTCAAAAAGGGATTATCGCTGGAACGATGCGAGCATAGACGCGGACATCCACCTAAATATATACAAAAATATAAATGAAGCCAAATATATCTGCTACGCTATGCCGCCATACCTAACGGCTTATACTTTGGGGCATTCTTTTATCCGTCCGAGGGATTATTTCGGCTATATCAAACATCATGAGATCCCGATTTACGACCCAAAACAGTTTGATGACTGGTATGAGCGTGCGGATACGGAAATTTATCGCTATATGTTAGAGAATAAAACTAACATAATGGTTATCAAAGGATACGGTATATACGTGCATAGCAGGACCCCGTATCAGCTGGCAAAAGACGTCGCGATCCTTGAAAATACGTGCAAATTGCTAAGCGTAGCTCGCCTTTACGAATCTGAACGAAACTAACGTCTTTAAAAATGTTAATTTTTTTGAAATTTTATCGATAAAAAGCACGTTTTTAAGGTGATATTTACGATATTTCAGTAAAATAATGCATAAAATTTTTATGAATTTGAAGGAATTAGATGATAACTTGGATGCAAAAGCATAGAAAATACCTCGTCGTAACGATCTGGGTAAGCACGATAGCCTTCGTCGGAGCAGGCTTCGTCGGATGGGGAGCATACGATCTAAACGCGAGCAGAGCTACCTCGGTGGCTAAGGTCGGTCACAGAAATATCAGCATCCAAGAATTTCAAAACAGATACGGTCAGCTTCATGCGTACTATAGCCAGCTTTTTGACGGACAGCTAAGCGATGAAAAGGCAAGCGAGCTAGGCATAGAAAATTTAGCTTTAGAGGCGTTAGTAAACGATGCTATGCTTTTAAATTTCGCAGATGACTTGGGGCTGGGCGTAAATGACGAAGATATAGTCAAATACATCATCGCCGATCAAAATTTCCACTCAAACGGCAAATTTGACAAAGAGCTTTACAAAAATACCTTAAAAAGGGCCAGAACTACCGAAAGTGAATACGAGGAAAGCTTAAAAAATGTAATACTCTTAGACAAGCTAAGACACGCTCTAAATTTGCCTGCAAATGCTCAAGATATAGATATGCTAACGGCTAGCTTTTTGATGCAGGATAAAATTTCGATGCAAGTTGTGGAAGCTGGCGCGGATGAGATAAAAATAGACGAAGACGCAGTAAAAAAACTCTGGGAAGAACACAAAAACGAATATAAAACCATGACCGAATTTAAGCTTGATACCAAATTTATCCCAGCTATATCAAGCGATGCAAATACTAACGAGCTAACAGAATTTTACAACGAAAACAAAAACGAATATAAAGGTAGCGACGATAAGATAAAAGAATTTGAGGCTGTTAAAGATGAAGTACTAAAAGACTACAATCTCAAACAAACTAAAAAAGTCGCCCTTGAAGAGTATCTAAAAATCAAGAAAGACGAGAAGCAAGCAGATGTCTCGGTATCTACATTTGAAGATAATGCGAGCTTGCCGATGGATGAGCTAAAACTAGCAAAAAAGGGCGATACCCTAAAGCCGTTTGAATACGAAGACGGCTATATGATAGTGAAGGTAAAAGAGATCGTAGCACCTAGAGTAATGAGTTTTGACGAGGCGAAAGAACAAATTTTAGAACTTTACAAAGAGCAAAAAACGAAAGAAATCGTAGAAGCAAAAGCAAAAGAGTTGCTTGAAAAAGGATTTCAAGGTACCGATATAGGATTTGTTAGTAGAGATACCGTGAAGGCCGAAGGTGGGTTAAGCGAGGGTGAGTTTAATATATTCGTCAATCGCCTTTTTGAAAAAGGCGGCAAAAAAAGCTATGTTGTACTCGGCGATAAAGCCGTAGTTTACGAGATAACGGAACAAAAACTAACAAATAGCGAAAAAGAGAAAGAGTATAAAGAGATAATAACGCAAAATGTAGGCTTCTTGAAAAATAACGAGCTCATTAGGGATTTAACAGCCATGTTGTCCAAGCGTTACCAAGTAACAAATTATTATACAAAAAAATAAGAAGGCATCTGTTTTGAGTACTAAAATTTTAGGTATTGACGTAGGCTCTGTTCAAATTTGCGCTGTGATAGGCCAGCACGATGAAACAGGACTTAAAATAATCGGAATAGGAACTGCAAAAACTCAGGGTATAAAAAAGGGCGTAATAACAAATATCGAGCTCGCATCAAAATCAATAAAAAGCGCTTTAATAGACGCTCAAAGAGTGGCGGGCACAAGATACGAAAAAGTAGTGGTTTCAATCTCGGGAGCCTATACAAAAAGCGTTGACAGTAACGGTGTGGTAAATGTTCCCACGTATGAAATAGGCATAAAAGAGATACAACGCTCGATGTCCGAGTCTGAGCGAAGGGCACAAATCCATAGCGACTACGAAAAACTACACATACTTCCTTATAATTTCAAAGTAGACGACCAGGAGCATATAGAGGACCCTTTGGGTATGAATGGAAGTAGGCTCGAGGTGCAAACGCACATCATAATGGCGCAAAAATCATCTCTTAGCAACCTAAGAAAAGCGTTAAATTTGGCTGGAGTCGAGCCTGATAATATCGTACTTTCCAGCTACGCTTCGGCTATCGCGACGCTAAATCAAGATGAAAAAGATTTGGGTGTAGCTTTTATAGATATGGGCGGTGCAACTTGCAATATGATAATTCACTCTGGAAATTCTATAAGATATAACGAATTTTTAGGCATAGGTTCGTCAAATATAACCAATGATCTATCAGCAGCGCTTCATACGCCTATTTTAAAAGCAGAAGATATAAAATTAAATTACGGAATTTTACTAAATAATGCCAACGAACTAGTTGAGATCCCGCCTATTAACGAAGATGGCAAGGTGCAGGAAGTATCTCTTGACGTTATTTCAAACGTCATATATGCAAGAGCCGAAGAGACACTAATGATACTTGCAAAAATGCTCGAAGATAGCGGATATAAAAACTCAATAGCCGCAGGCGTAGTTCTTACCGGCGGCATGACTAAGCTTGAAGGCATCAGAGAGCTTGCTATAGCAGTATTTGACAATATGCCAGTGCGAATAGCAAGACCAAAGGAAATGGAAGGGCTATATGAAATTTTAAGAGATCCGGCAAATTCTTGTGCGATCGGACTTTGCATGTACGGTGCAGGCTACTTTACGCCTTATGAAATCGACTCTGAAAAGAAAATGCGATATAAAGACGAGATTGTAGTAAAAAATAAGATTTTAAAAGATATAGTCTACGACAATGGAGTAAAAATCGAAGATAAAAAAAATATCGAAGAAGTCGATAATAAAATCTTTAGAGGAAGCACTCTAGATGATAACTATATAGATGATTTAAGAATCGATGATGACAGAACTTTACAAGACGAACTAAATGAAGATTTAAACAAAAAAGAAAAAAAACCAAATATTTTTTCTGTTATTTGGAATAAAATAACACAACTATTTTAAAAGGAGATTGGATCAACTATGGGTAACTTTATGGTAGAAGAGAAAAAGCCTTCATACGGCGCAAAGATAAAAGTAGTAGGCGTAGGCGGTGGTGGTGGAAACATGATAAATCATATTATTAGAGAAAAAGGCGATGAAATGGATATCGATCTAATAGTCGCTAATACCGATGTAAAAGCACTTGATAGCTCTTTGGCCTTTACTAAACTGCAGCTTGGAGAGAAGATCACAAAAGGTCTTGGTGCTGGTATGAATCCGGACGTAGGAACTAAAGCCGCTCAAGAAAGTTACGAAGAGATCAAATCTACACTTGAGTACTCAGATATCGTATTTATAGCATCAGGCCTTGGAGGCGGTACCGGCACAGGCGCAGCTCCGGTGGTAGCACAGGCAGCTAAAGAGATCGGCGCTCTAACAATCTCAGTAGTTACTATGCCGTTTGAATTTGAAGGTAAAAAGCGCTATAACCTGGCTTTAAAAGGACTAAATGAACTAAAAAAAGAGTCTGATTCTATAGTGGTAATCCCAAACCAAAGATTAAAATCCCTAATTGATAAAAAAGCCGGTATAAAAGAAAGTTTTAAAATAGTTGATAACGTTTTAGCACGAGCCGTCAGCGGTATGTGTACCATAGTTCTTGATTCGGGAAATAGCGACATAAACTCCGACTTTGCAGACGTTAAAAAAGTAATGGAACATCGCGGTATGGCTCTACTTGGCATAGGCGAATCAGAAGGCGAAGGCGCAGCCCAGGAAGCAATCAAAAACGCAATACAATCTCCACTACTAAGCGACATTACCATAAACGGCGCAGTGGGCGTTCTGGTACACTTCAAATATCACCCAGACTCTCCTTTCAGTGATATAGAGGAAGCTATGTGCCTAGTACAAAATGCTGTAGATGATGATGCTGATATTATATTCGGTACAACAAGCGACGAAAGTTTTGAAAATAACAAAATTCAAGTTACTATAATAGCCACCGGCTTTAGAGACAAAGATGAAGAAAGGCCTACACCTGTAGCCTCTACGCCCGACGCTGCATTTAAAAAGTCAAGAAATCCGATTTTAGATGAAAGAATCAGCAGACTAAAGGTTAGCGGCGGATACAATAGCGAAGAAGCAACTAATATGCTAGAAACGCCATCGTATATCAGCTGTCTCTTATACACATCTCCGAGCCCACGAGACCGTACTAGATCTCGT